>NZ_VMML01000045.1:0-23231 GCF_013277175.1 Streptococcus sp. 3167
ATAAAATGTTTTCTTCATTATTTTATCCTCCTAAAAAAATTGTAACACATCTGTTCGTCCCTGTCAATATAGTAAATTGAAATAAGATGTGAACAAATCGATTAGGAAAGTTAAATTAATTTCTAGAAAAGTTTTAGCAGTTGTGGTGTACCATTCTAGTTTCAATCCACTATACAAAGAAAAAAACGGAAAGACATCCCTTTCTCCATTTGAAAAAAGCAGTTACACAACTGCAACTGCTTTTCTATTCTTGCATGGTGTAACCAACACCACGCACGGTTTTAATGTAGCTTTTTTGACCTTTTACATCAAGCTTGCTACGTAGATAACGGATATAGACATCTACGATATTTGTCTCGGTCCCACTTTCATACTTCCAGACACTTTCCAACAACTGCTCACGAGTCAGAACTTTCTTGCTTCCCATAAGTGTCGCCAAAAGGTCATACTCACGGCGAGTCAGAGCAATCATCTCTTCACCACGATAAACCGTGTGATGTTCAACATCTATCCTAAGATTGCGGTAGGTCCTTGGAACTTTCATCAGACTGCAGTGTTGATCAATGAAGTCCCGACCTCGGAAGATCGCCGAAATACGCGCTACCAGATTTTCGATAAGGACTGGCTTATAGATGTATGAAACTGCAAAACGCTGAACAACTTCCAGCTCTTCTTGCAAGTCTTCCCAATGATCTAAAATCATGATGACTGAGGCTGGCTTAGTTCGACTCAGCTTATCTGCAAAATCCTGGGCTGTCATATCCCCCAGATGAGCATTCAATAAAATCAAGTCATAGTCTGTCTGAAGAGCCATGGAGAAGGCTTTTTGCCCCTCCTCAACCTGATCAACTCGGTATTGCTCTTTTTGGAGTTCCAAACTTAAAAAATGAGCTAGATTTCGTTCTTTCTCAAGTAATAAAATCCGTTTCCCCATGGCAGACCTACTTATTTTTCGTCATACCAAGAGTAGTGGAAGGTTCCTTCTTTGTCTTTACGTTGGTAAGTGTGGGCACCAAAGTAATCACGTTGCGCTTGGATCAAGTTAGCTGGAAGATCAGCTGAACGGTAGCTATCAAAGTAAGTAATAGCTGCTGAGAAGGTTGGTACTGGCACACCAGCTTGAACTGCAAGAGCTACGATATCACGCACTGCTTGTTGGTACTTAGCAGTAACATCCAAGAAGTACTCATCCAAAAGAAGGTTGGCAAGGTCTGCATCACGGTTGTAAGCATCTGTAATCTTTTGCAAGAAACGAGAACGGATGATACAGCCATCACGCCAGATAGATGCGATGTCTGCAAATGGCAAGTTCCAGTTATTTTCTTTAGAAGCTACACGTAATTGAGCAAAACCTTGTGCGTATGAGATGATTTTTGAGAAGTAAAGGGCTTGACGGATTTTTTCAATCAATTCAGCCTTATCTCCTTCAAATTTGAAGGCAGCTGGTTTTGGAAGAACCTTGCTAGCATGCACGCGTTCTTCTTTGTAAGTTGAAATGTAGCGAGCAAATACTGACTCAGTAATTAGCGACAATGGCACACCAAGGTCAAGTGATGATTGGCTAGTCCATTTACCAGTTCCCTTGTTACCCGCGGCATCAAGGATGTAGTCTACGATTGGTCCGTCTTGACCTTCATCGTCTTTACGGCTCAAGATATCAGCTGTGATTTCGATCAAGTAGCTGTCCAATTCACCCTTGTTCCACTCAGTAAAGATTTCAGCCATGTCTTCTGCAGAAAGGCCAAGCAAGTGTTGCATCAAGTCATAGCTTTCTGCGATCAATTGCATATCCCCATACTCGATACCGTTGTGAACCATTTTCACATAGTGACCAGCTCCATCAGGACCGATGTAAGTCACACATGGTTTGCCATCTTCTGGTGCTTTAGCTGAAATTTCTTCAAGAACATCTGCAACCAATTCGTAGGCTTCTTTTTGTCCACCAGGCATGATAGACGGCCCTTCAAGGGCACCTTTTTCACCACCAGAAACCCCAGTACCGATAAAGTTGATACCTGAGTTTGCCAATTCTTCATTACGACGAATGGTGTCTTTGTAGAAAGTGTTTCCGCCGTCAATCAAGATATCACCTTTGTCAAGGTGTGGAAGAAGGGCTTGGATAGTAGCATCTGTACCAGGTCCAGCTT
The DNA here is from genome assembly GCF_013277175.1 of Streptococcus sp. 3167. NCBI lineage: Bacteria > Bacillati > Bacillota > Bacilli > Lactobacillales > Streptococcaceae > Streptococcus > Streptococcus sp. 3167. The sequence continues at coordinate 2,148 of NZ_VMML01000045.1, forward strand.
GAACCATCAGCATGATACGGCGAGGTTTTTCGATTGAGTTTACAAAACTTTCAACGTCATAGCTTGGTACAAAGTTCTTTTCAGGATGGCAAGCAATCACATCTTCCGTTTTTTCTTTACTACGGTTGTAAATAGCAACTGTGTAACCACGAGATTCAATATTAAGGGCAAGGTTACGACCCATTACGGCCATACCTACGACACCAAAGTTAGCTTTTGTCATTTGACACTCCTCTTGTTTCATTTATTTTATTTTATCATTTTTACTTTTGAAAAGAAAGAATTTTGTAACGACTGCTTAGTAGTCCAAGTCATCTGCATGACCAGCGCCATTTCCGACAAAGTAGCCTGTCTTACAGTTAAGGGTAAAGAGATAGGTTCCATCTGGCTTGTAGAGGTTGTAATAACCATTGCCGTTAACGATATTGACACGTTCAAGGATATATTGGTCTCCAGTGATATAGCCACGTGATCGTGAAGTCGCTAGAATTTGTTCCAAGACACCATCCGCAAAATCCCAGGCAGAGTTGTTACTATCATCAATAGCAGACTGGTTATAGGCAACACGACTGGCACTTCTTTGAACAGCAACACCCGCACTTGATACGCCCATATTGACTTTGCTACGAGAACTTCTAGTCTCATTTGAGGCAGCATTTGAACTACTTGGGCTTGTCTCACTAGTCGTATTTGAGCTTGTTTGACTAGTGCTTGAGCTACTAGTTTCACTTGAACTTGAGCTAGAAGTACTTGTTTGCTGGCTCTTACCAAGGCTGATAGCCTTATCTAGCACTTTATCAAGCTCCGTATTTCCAGTTTTAATATCCGTAAATTTAGCATCCGATTTGGCTTTGGCATTGGTATCCAAGACACCATCCACAATAGCTGGTTTCTCAAATTGAGCATTGACATCTTGAATGGCCTTGATTTGCGTTGCTAGACTATCATACTTAGATTTGGCTAGCGTATGTTCACGACTACCTTCCAGTTTATCAAGCAAGGTTTTGAGTTGAGTCAGTTTATCAAACTGGCTATTTTTCAAAGCCGTTTTATTACTATCTGTGTAGAAAGCATCATATAAATTATTAAATTCTTCCACTTCTGCCTGCGTGTTTGTGGTTGATTGAGAAGTCTGAATTTCCTTGGTCGAGCGATTCACTTGACGATAGACATAATAAGCACTGACACAGATAATTACTGATACAAGCGCCAAAGCGGTCAAAACAAAGCCTTTTTTGCTTTTCTTTTCTGAGTCTTCTTGTTCCAGACGAGAAAGGTTTTGCTCCTCTTCCACTTCTTCAGTCATTTCTGTTGGATTTTCATCCTCTAGCAATAGAGGATCCAAGCCTTGCTCCTCATCGTCCAGAGGCAAGGGTGGTAAGATGTCTTCAGAAGATGGAACTTCCTCCGAAGAAGCTTCTGACTCTTCTACAGCCTCACGCATCTCTTGAATTAAATCATCCAGACTCTGAGTTTCAACTAACTCCTCTTTTTTGTATTGGCGAGTCGCAAACTTATCCGCCTCAATTTCATCTCTGTGTTGCTTAACATACTTGTCCAAAATGGAATCCTCAGGCAAGACTCCTGCTTCCACTTCTTCATTTTTACGAATAGCTTGACCAACTGTTAGCTCTTTTGCTTCATCAAAATCAAATTGCGGTTCTTGGCCTTCTTTTTTATGACGATTTCGTCTTTTTTTACTCATGAGTATCCCTTTCTATTTTACCTCTTGCCGTTTGACACGCTGACCAAAATATTGATACAGATCCACTTTCAAGGTTCCGTTGTATAACTTACGCTTCTTATCTGCTTGGCTACCATACTTACTTTCAAAAGCTTCATCACTAGTCAGGATAAATTTGCTCCAAGTTTTCAGTGGTGCAAATACTTGCCCCATCTCAGTATAGAGCTTGGTAACTCCTGCATCATCTGATAAACGCTCCCCGTAAGGCGGATTGGAAATAATCACACCATTGATTTTATCGGAACGTAAATCCTGCACGCGCATCTGCTTAAAGGTAACATCTCCTGCAACACCAGCTGCCTGGGCATTGGCCTTAGCAATTTCCACCATGCGAGCATCAATATCACAGCCCATAATATCCAGTTCCAGCTCACGGTCTACTTTTTTAGCCGCTTCTGTACGCACTTCTTGAATCAAGCGATCACTAATCCAGTTCCATTCCTCAAAGGCAAAAGAGCGACGAAGTCCTGGTGCCATCTTTCGAGCAATCATAACTGCCTCAATACAGAAAGTCCCCGAACCACAGGTCGGATCAATCAAAGGCTTGTCTGGATACCAGTTAGAGAGTTGTAAAATAGCTGCCGCCATGTTTTCCTTGATAGGGGCTCCCCCTTTTTCGGTACGATAGCCACGTTTAAAGAGACTAGACCCGGTCGTATCAATCATGACAGTTGCCACATCTTTGAGAATAGAGACCTCAATCTTAAACTCTGGGCCATTCTCCATCAGTGGAATACTTTCTGGGCGAGCATAGTGTTTCTGCAATTTCTTGACAACAGCTTTCTTAGAAATAGCCTGAACACTGGGCTCATTGTGAAGTTTAGATTTAACACATTTGGCTTTTGAAATCGGGAACCGAGCTCCAAGTGGTAAATAATTTTCCCAATCTAGGGCGAAAACTCCCTGAAACAGCTCTTCAAAAGTCTTAGCTGGGAACGTTCCTACGATGATTTTGATACGATCTGCTGCCCGAAGCCAGAGGTTGGTTTCGATAATAGCTCTCACGTCTCCTTGAAAACGAACACGACCATTTTCAACCTGACAATCGTAGCCCAACTCTCGCACTTCTCGTCCTACAACAGCTTCAAGACCTGCTGCCACAGTTGCAATTAAATTAAATTCTTTTTTCATGTTACAGTCTTACAAGACCTTTCTATATGTCCACTTTAAAAAATGAGGTTGAGAAAATTTCTCAGCCCCAACCTATATGCAATTTTCTATAAGCCATGTTTTGTTCCAGAAGTGACTAGGACCACTTCCTTCGATAATCATCTGTCTACCACTAACAGCTCCAGCTGATAGCAGTCAGAATACTACGTTCGTTTCCGTGTACTCCATGCCCCGACCAAAATTTGGGTTGCTAGCTTGAGGGGTTTACCGCGTTCCACTCTCTCCGTTTCCAGAAAGACTCCGTCACTGTGGCACTTTCAAGCCTACTCTGACCTATCAAAAGACTTAGCCATTTCAACTGCCGTAACGATTTCTCGTCCCTAGGCTTATGGTTTCGCCTAGCACAAACACTACAGGCATCACAGCCTGTGCTAGCATGGACTTTCCTCATGAGAAGCAATTCTCCTCACGCGATTATCCAAAAATTGCATGTAACAAGACCTGAATTACAAATCAGTATTGTCTAAAATTTGTTTACCGAATACTTCTTTTTCAAGACGATTCAAGCGTTTCAAAATATCAAAATTCGTCATAGAAGATGAAGCAGCCACATCAATTGGATCTGGGTGACTAGGACTTGGAGCCGAGCTCACTTGCGGTTTACGAGTTAATTCTTCCTTCAAATCCGCAATCTCCTGACGAAGTGACTTGACCAAGGCAGCATAGGTTTCATAGTCCTTGATGACATCGTCTAAAAACTCATCAACTTCTACCTTACTATAGCCACGGACTTCACGCCCAAACTCTTGTTCAAAAATATCTTTTGCTGAAAAAATAATACTTGCCATGTCTCTCTCCATTCTCGATTGCTAGTATTATTATATAAAAAAAGGCAAACAAAAATCAAGGTCAAAGCTTCAATTTTCGGAAAAATTTTCAGCAAGTTCATTTAATTGATCAAATGTTAATCTCTTTATAAAATAGTCCTCTTGATTTTTCATCTTTTGGTAAAAATAAGCTAGTTTCGTTTCATTTTCTTCATCATAAAAAAGATAGGAACTAGTCGTGTTTACCAGCAAAAACTGCTGGTAATCTCTTAACTGCCCCTTGTGTTCATAGCGAGGATAGGCATATTTGACAAAGTCTACCTGCTTAAAACGACTCAGTTTCATCTGATTGCCTTCATTCCAATTTTCCCCATGGGTTTCAAAAGCAAAAATGGTCGCCAACTGGAAACCGTATTCGGTTTTCATTTCCTGAGCAACCTCTAAAACCCAATATTCAAAACCCAAACTTCCTGTAAACACAAGCCAAGATACCCCATCTGCTGCCATAGCCTCTAAATCTTTACGTATTGCTTTTTTTATCAATTTAAGACGAGGATCCTTGTCAGAAAATAAACCTAAATCAAAAGCAGAATAGCCTAAAACCAAAGCTGTAGCCATTTTTAACCCTTTCTGTGCAAATTTATGATATAATATGGTATATAAATGAAATTTAGGAGATTATAAAATGAAAAAAATATATATACTTGATTTTTTAAATTTAGCTATTTCCTTCCTAATTTGTAGATGGTTTTTTATGGAATACCTTTACTTCCAATTCATCTCTATCTTTAGTTTTCCTACCGGTGGCTCTGATTTCTGGAGACCTCTATTCATCATTCTAATTCTAACATTGTTTTTATTCACTTTCCTAAGATCTAGCTATACGCACAGACTTGATACTAGATTGATAAGAATATCTTATTTTCTTTACTGTTTAATTCTTGTTTATTCGCTACTTTTTAAAAATTTAGGTATTCAGGGAGTTAACTTTAATCTCGTTGAGTTTATCAAAGATTCACTTTTAATTGATTCAACAATTCCTCTTTTAAATATTGTAATTTTTATCCCAATAGGAGGATTATTTAAATTTAATTTTAAAACAGTCATGCGTTTTATCTTTTTCATAACAATAATAGAAACCTCACAATATGTATTTCATCTCGGATTCTTTGATATAGGAGATATATTTACAAACACAATAGGTTTTATAATTGGAAGCAATATCCATGATAGCAGATTAGGAAAAAAGATAATTCATTACATAAAATAAAACTACAAATCTTAGATATTCTATTTACATTCCTTTAAAATCAGAAAGAGCATCATTTTTTATAATATGTACTAATGATAGGCATTTGTTTAAAGTATGTATTTAAACTCCGATGTTTATTACGCAAACTGTCAACAAAACATGTAAACTTTGATTTTAAAGAAGGCCAGGTGAAAACTCATAGTAAACAGAAAACAAAAGAACTAAGCACAGTTTGAATAGTATCCTTTTTTGAGGTTGTAGATAATACTGACAAAATCAGTAACAAATCTATGAAAATATCTACTACCTATATTGCTTTTTAATTTTATAAAAGCATCAATTTTAAGAGAAAACAAATATTTCAATAATAAACCGTATATGATCAAAGATTTTAAAATCGTGATAATATTCGGTTTTTCTGATTGTAAAGTTTTTTTACCAAACTTATTTTTAATTGATAATAATTCACTTATTATTACCAAATTCTCTTTAAAAGTATGTTTTAAAATAACTTATATCTATTCAATCTTTATAATCCATCACAAAATACTTTTCTACATCAAAACTCACAAAGAAACTATAGTAAATTGAAATAAGATGAGGATAAATCATTTGAGGCATTCAAATTAATTTCTAACAATGCTTTAGAAATTATGTTGTACTATTCTAGTTTCATTTTACTATAAAAACCAATTGATATGATTAGTAAGGAAGAGTATTAAACTAAAAAATTATAAAATAGTTAATAAAAGACTTATCCAAATAAATACTCAATTAATAAGTCACACTACCTGAAATATTATATAAACCTCTATCCTCAGTATTGAAATATAATCCATAAGTACCTGAATTTAGATCAACACTAATTGTTCCACTAATTTTTCCATAATAAACAGATGATGCATATATTTTACCACCAATCCATGAACGACTCACAACAGAAACTCTAAACCCTACGTTCCCACTCCCAGGTCTAGGAGGTTGGTTATGATTAACAGTATAGGTTCTTCTACGGTTAGTGTACCAAGTTTGTATTGAATATTGACCTCTTATTCCCTGTCCATTATAAGTAATCGCAGTTGCTGCATGCACTACATTTGCTATCAACAGAATCCATAAAAAGCCAATAGATAGTATCCGAATAATGTCTTTCATAGAGATTCCTTCAAAATATATAAGTATGGAGATAATTTCAATCCCAAGTTTAATCAGTCTGTAGTTAATTACTAGAAGAATGTTCCGAATCAATAAAACAATAAAGCTAAAATCAAGCCTATATATTATATCTTGTTTGTAAAGCGCTTTCGACATCATTATATAACATTTATAAAATTAAATCAAATGATATTTATATTTTTTATACTACGTTGTGATTCGAATGTGATAATGTCTTTAGTAAATCGAACATGAAAATATCCCATTTGGTAGAATAGTCATATGAAAAGGATCCAACTGAATATGAATGAAGCGAAAAAATATCTTGTGATAAAAGCTATAGTCATTTTTAACCCTTTCTGTGCAAATTTATGGTATAATAAAGTGATATTATTGCACCAATAAGGAGAATTATGGTCAACTATCCACATAAACTTTCATCACAAAAAAGACAAACATCTCTTTCTCAACCCAAAAATTTCGCAAATCGAGGAATGTCTTTTGAAAAGATGATCAATGCTACCAACGACTACTATTTGTCTCAGGGCTTGGCTGTTATACACAAGAAACCAACCCCTATTCAAATCGTACGAGTGGACTATCCACAACGAAGTCGTGCCAAGATTGTTGAAGCCTATTTTCGACAAGCTTCAACGACGGACTATTCTGGCGTTTATAATGGATATTACATCGACTTTGAAGCCAAGGAAACAAAACAAAAACGTGCGATTCCGATGAAAAATTTTCATCCACATCAGATTCAGCATATGGAACAAGTCCTTGCCCAACAAGGAATCTGCTTTGTCCTTCTTCACTTTTCTTCTCAGCAAGAAACCTACTTATTGCCGGCATTCGATTTGATTCGCTTCTATCATCAAGATAAGGGACAAAAATCAATGCCACTTGGATATATTCGAGAATATGGATATGAAATCAAGGCTAGTGCCTTCCCTCAAATTCCTTATCTCAATGTTATCAAAGAATATTTATTAGGTGGTAAAACAAGATGAACAAACCAACGATTCTGCGCCTAATCAAGTATCTGGGCATTAGCTTCTTAAGCTTGGTTATCGCAACCATCGTCTTAGGCGGAGGAGTTTTTTTCTACTACGTTAGCAAGGCTCCTACCCTATCCGAGAGTAAACTAGTTGCAACAACTTCTAGTAAAATCTACGACAATAAAAATCAACTCATTGCCGACTTGGGTTCTGAACGCCGCGTCAATGCCCAAGCTAATGATATTCCCACAGATTTGGTTAAGGCAATCGTTTCTATCGAAGACCATCGCTTCTTCGACCACAGGGGGATTGATACCATCCGTATCCTGGGAGCTTTCTTGCGCAATCTGCAAAGCAATTCCCTCCAAGGTGGATCAACTCTCACCCAACAGTTGATTAAGTTGACTTACTTTTCAACCTCGACTTCCGACCAGACTATTTCTCGTAAGGCTCAGGAAGCTTGGTTAGCGATTCAGTTAGAACAAAAAGCAACCAAGCAAGAAATCTTGACCTACTATATAAATAAGGTCTACATGTCTAATGGCAACTATGGAATGCAGACAGCCGCTCAAAACTACTATGGTAAAGACCTCAATAATTTAAGTTTACCTCAGTTAGCCTTGCTGGCTGGAATGCCTCAGGCACCAAACCAATATGACCCCTATTCACATCCAGAAGCAGCCCAAAACCGCCGAAACTTGGTCTTATCTGAAATGAAAAATCAAGGCTACATCTCTGCTGAACAGTATGAGAAAGCAGTCAACACACCAATTACTGATGGACTACAAAGTCTCAAATCAGCAAGTAATTACCCTGCTTACATGGATAATTACCTCAAGGAAGTCATCAATCAAGTTGAAGAAGAAACAGGCTATAACCTGCTCACAACTGGGATGGATGTCTACACAAATGTAGACCAAGAAGCTCAAAAACATCTGTGGGATATTTACAATACAGACGAATACGTTGCCTATCCAGACGATGAATTGCAAGTCGCTTCTACCATTGTCGATGTTTCTAACGGTAAAGTCATTGCCCAGCTAGGAGCACGACATCAGTCAAGTAATGTTTCCTTCGGAATTAACCAAGCAGTGGAAACAAACCGCGACTGGGGATCAACTATGAAACCGATCACAGACTATGCTCCTGCCTTGGAGTACGGTGTCTACGATTCAACTGCTACTATCGTTCACGATGAGCCCTATAACTATCCTGGGACAGATACCCCTGTCTATAACTGGGATAGGGGCTACTTTGGCAACATCACCTTGCAATACGCCCTGCAACAATCGCGAAACGTCCCAGCCGTGGAAACGCTAAACAAGGTCGGACTCAACCGCGCCAAGACTTTCCTAAATGGTCTCGGAATCGACTACCCAAGTCTTCACTACTCAAATGCCATTTCAAGTAACACAACCGAATCAGACAAAAAATATGGAGCAAGTAGTGAAAAGATGGCTGCTGCTTACGCTGCCTTTGCAAATGGTGGAACTTACTATAAGCCAATGTATATCCATAAAGTCGTCTTTAGTGATGGGAGTGAAAAAGAGCTCTCTAATGTCGGAACTCGTGCCATGAAGGAAACGACAGCCTATATGATGACCGACATGATGAAAACAGTCTTGACTTATGGAACTGGACGAAATGCCTATCTTGCTTGGCTCCCTCAGGCTGGTAAAACAGGAACCTCTAACTATACAGACGAGGAAATTGAAAACCACATCAAGACCTCTCAGTTTGTAGCACCTGATGAACTATTTGCTGGCTATACGCGTAAATATTCAATGGCTGTATGGACAGGCTATTCTAACCGTCTGACACCACTTGTAGGCAATGGCCTTACGGTCGCTGCCAAAGTTTACCGCTCTATGATGACCTACCTGTCTGAAGGAAGCAATCCAGAGGATTGGAATATACCAGATGGTATCTATCGAAATGGGCAGTTTGTTTTCCAAAATGGAGCAAGACCGACTTGGACTGAAACAACATCCCAATCATCTTCAACCGAAAACTCCTCAACAAGTACAGAAGGCTCTACTAGCCTAGCACCAACTACAAGTCCTGATGCTAGTAATAATAGTCAAAATCAAGCACCAGCCACAAGTCCTGATGCTAGTACCAATGGTCAAAACCAAGCGCCAAATACACCCGGAGCCAATCAAACTCCAGCTCCACAGACCCCTCAACAACAACCACAACAGTAAACGAAAAATCCTGAGAACTCTAAACTCAGGATTTTGTCATTTTCAAAATGAAATACAGAGGTCAAGTACATTTTCCCATAATAAAACGCATACGACCAAGGCTTTTCTGTACTGACCCCAAAAGTTAGACAATTAATTTATCCAAAGGATTTAGTTCTGTACTGCACAGGACTAAGTCCTTTTAATTTTACCTTAATTCGTTTATTGTTGTAGTAATCAATATAGTCTACAATAGCTTGTTCCAATTGCTTAAGCGACTGAAACGACTTCTCATAACCGTAAAACATTTCCGATTTCAGAATCCCAAAGAAGGACTCCATCATACCGTTGTCTGGGCTGTTGCCCTTGCGTGACATGGATGCTTGAATTCCCTTACTCTCTAGGAACCGATGATAAGAATCGTGTTGATATTGCCAGCCTTGGTCACTATGGAGAATCGTATTCTCGTAGTGCTTCTCTTTGAATGCCTGTTCCAACATTGTTTGTACTTGTTCTAAGTTGGGTGAAGTTGAAAGATTATAGGCGATAATTTCACTATTAAAGCCATCTAAAACTGGTGATAAGTAAAGCTTTTGAGTACTTGCTGGAATGGCAAATTCTGTCACATCTGTGTAGCACTTTTCCATTGTTTTAGAGCCTTCAAATTGGCCTTGAATGAGATTCTCTGCTTTCTTACCAACGTCTCCTTTATGAGAAGAATATTTTCGTTTCTGTCGCATTTTAGCTTGTAAATTGAGTACTTTCATCAAGCCTTGAACTCTTTTATGATTTACTAGATAACCACGATTTCTTAGTTCTAAATAAATCCGACGATAACCATAATTTCCCTTGTGTTCGATAAAGATGGATTGAATTTCAGCTTTAAGCTCTTGGTCCTTATCTGGTTTATCTAGCTGTTTCAAGTGATAGTAGTAGGTCGAACGAGCTAGTTTAATGGCTTTTAAAAGAAGATCTAACGAAAACTCAGTCATTGATTCTTGAACAATTTCTGTCTTTCTTCTTTCTCTTTTTCCTCCTTCAATCGGAGTTCTCTTAACTTTTTTAGGATGGCATTCTCCGCTCTCAGGTACTCATTTTCTGCTTGAAGACGTTCTAATTCTGTCCTCTCTTCAGGTCTCTTTTTTGGCTTACGTCCCATTTTAGGTACTCTCCCTCTTGTTTTCTCAACAATAGTATACCCGTTTTTCTTGTATTGTGCTAGCCAATTAAGAAGTATCGTACGACTTGGGAGGCCGTATTCAAGAGAAACTCTATCTTTAGTCCAGCCTTCATGTATGACTTTATTAATCATTTCTTGCTTTAAATCAGGAGAATAGTAACGATTTTTTCCTTTTTTGACGAACTCTATTCCGTAACGATCAATCAATTTAATCATGTACCTAATATTAGAATTGTTTATCCCAAATTTATTTGAAAGCTTCTCTAAGCTATATCCTTGTTTTCTAAGTTCATAGATCTGAACTTTATCATCATAAGTTAATTTCATAATAAAAATACCCCAAAAGTTAGATTTTTTCTGTCTAACTTTTGGGGTGCAGTTCACCTAATATTATGCGTTTTTTCCTATTTTAAAGACTTTTATCCACCTATTATACAAAGTTAAATATCCATCACAGTTTACCATTAGCCTTCATTACTTAACCCATTCGCCATTATAGTTTAAGTAGTAACCACCTACTGTGGTATTAACAGCTAAAGCACCTGAACCATAGGCATAGTACCATTTACCATTGACTTGGAACCAGCCTGTCTTCATATCTCCATTACTTGCATTTAGGTAGTACCAAGTTGAACCATCTTTCACCCAACCAGTAGACATTGCACCTGATGAACGAAGGTAGTACCAACTGTTACCAACATAAGCCCAACCTGTCTTCATATCACCATTTTGAGCATCTAGATAATACCAAGTTGAACCATCTTTCACCCAACCAGTTGCCATAGCACCTGATGAACGGAGATAGTACCAGTTATTACCTAGATATTGCCATCCTGTTTGCATTGCAGCAGTTGTTGGATCAAGGTAGTACCAAGCTGAACCATCATTTATCCAACCTGCACGTCTTTCACCACCAATATAGTTTTCTCCATTAATTTCTGTTTTAGCTAGATAATACCAGTTAGACTGATCATAAAGCCAACCTGTCTCTAAAGAATGATTCTGATTAAAGTAATAGTTCGTGTAATAACGCTTCTCTTCTTTATCTTCTGAATCTTCACGTTTTTCCCCGTACTCTTTTCCAACACTGTCTTTTGTTTTAATCTCTAATGCTTTCCAGCCAACAAATTCTTGTAGTACCCCATCTTGTCCAAAATAGTACCACTTGTGTTGAAGGCCGATTTCATTAACTGGTTGGTTATCTAATAAATCATCACGATAACCTGTTCCAGGAATTTCTAAGTATTGCCATCCAACTACCATTTCTCCTTTATCACCAAAATAGTAAGTTTTTCCGTCTATTTTATGCCAATAGATTGCTTTATGAGCATCTTTTACATAATATTTTCTATTATCCTTATCAACAAATTGGCCACCTGTGGTATCCGCAAAAACAGTATTTGTAGCTAGCAAACCAAAGAAAAATGCTGTCAGTCCAACTTGCATAGTTTTTTTCAAAAGTTTCATTTATATGTCCTCCAATATTAAATCCACTCACCAGATGAAGCAAAATTATAAACTTTACCATCGATAGTTTGGCTACCTGTTACCATAGCTCCACTTGAGTTAAGATAATACCAGTTTCCTCCTACTTTTATCCAACCTGTTTTCATGTCTCCATTAGTAGGATCTAGATAGTACCATGTTGAACCATCTTTATACCAACCAGTCTTCATATCACCATTTTTATTATCTAAGTAATACCATCTGCCTCGTACATTTTTCCAACCTGTTGCCATTGAACCAGAGGTTCCCAAATAATACCATTTTCCATTTACTTTTTGCCAATCTGTAAGCATCTTACCAGAAGCATCTAGATAGTACCAAGTATCATCTATTTTCTGCCAACCCGTTTGTTTATCATGTTGTTTATAATAGTACCAACTGCCACTTAATTTTTTCCATCCTTCAAGAGAATATCCTTTAAGTACTGAATAAATAAATGATAAATTCTGTTCATTTAATTTTACTGCGCTATTAACTTGGTTAGCTTCATCTCCCAAAGTATGTACTCCGACTACACGGTGACTAGCATCATAAACAGCAGATCCACTTGATCCCCCCAAAGTATCAACTTGATAATTCAAAAAAGTACCATCATCACTTAAAACTTGTTTTTTATCTGTATACATTTGATGAATTCCAAAATCATATGATGGATATCCTGTAATCGTCACTGGTGTTCCAGCCAAATTTTTCTGACTATTTGGAAGCCCCAGTGTTCCCAATTTTGCGCCAACAGGCTCTTCTAGAATTAATAGAGCCAAGTCATATTTCGATGCATCTCTAGAATTTAAAGTTCTAAATTCTTTCAAATAACGAACTTCCTTAACCTTGATCTTTCCAAATGGTTCCTGATCTGGACTAGCTGCTGGAAGTACATAAATAGCATCCGCTTCTTTTCCATATTTATGACTGTAGAAGTTATGAGCTGCTGTAATTAAAACATTATCTTTAATAAAATTCGCGCTTCCTCTTCCTTCTATATTCGTTCCATTGGCTACACCATTGTACTCAGACAAAACCATAGCTGAAGTTGAATACGGATATTGTAGAGTATTATCAATTTTAACCAAATCATCATTACCGATAATTACTTCTGATTTATTTTGGTAATATGAACCATATGTTGGCGAAATCTCAGGAAGTGAAAAATTATTAGTTTCTGGACTTTCCTGTAATGTTTCACTCACCTCATATTCTTCACCTGTACTAGAAATAACAGTCAAAGCAGATACTGTCGACAACTGGCTAGCCAATAAAGTACTCGCAATAATTGAAATACCCAATTTTTTATAAAACGTTTTCTTCATTATTTTTATCCTCCTAATGTGATTATAGCATACTATTCTAAATTTCTCAATCTACTATAGAATCAAGAAATCTATCACCTTCTGTAAATACCCTCCATTATCACATAAACAGGTAAACTTTTCAATTAATGACTGCGCTTTTCAATCACGATAGAGGTACTTGCTTGCTTCTTTGATACTAAGTTCAGCCATTCTTTCCTTGTTTTTCTCAATAAAGCATGTTACCCAAGTTGGATTCGTTTTGGAGTAGTCTCGCAGAGTCCAGCCAATGGCTTTATTGGTAAAAAATTCTGTTTGGTTCAAGTTATGAAGGAGAATCTTTTCCATTAATTGAGTATTGGTCTTCTCTTTTCTTAATAACTGGTGGTCAATAGCGACGCGTCTCAACCAGATATTGTCTGACAGGCTCCATTGGAGGGTTATTTTTTCCAGTTCCTGCTTCTCATACACCAAACTCCCTACTACTCGATCTAGGATATCCACCGTATCCCACCAAGACTTGGTAACAACCAACTGCTCTAGCTTAGGCAAATCGCTGTCCTTTAAATAAGACTGCATTGCTTTCAAATAGTTAGCAGCCACATACTGGTATTCTCTAGATTCTTTTTCCCAGCAAGTATCTGCAAAATCCCAATCGATAATCTTTGTTTTTTCGCTTCTGGAAAATATTTTTATAGAGTTTATTTCTTTCAGGCACCGCAATACCTAGAAAAGAAAATTGATGGCGCATATGGGCTTCCATGGGTCTTGCTTTTTAGAGTCTTTTGCTGCTTCTAGCTCCTCAAGTAAATCTGCTAAACTCATCTAAAACTCCTCATGCCCCACCAAGTGGTGCTGAAAGGCATAGACCGCTGCCTGGGTGCGATCGCTGACCTCAAGTTTGGCAAGGATATTGGACACATGGGTCTTGACCGTCTTAAGAGAGATAAAAAGTTCATCAGCGATGCGCTGATTTTCGTAACCCTTGGCAATCAGTTGGAGAACATCTCGCTCACGCGCAGTTAGGTCCTCATGAAGTTCCATGTGATTTCGGTGATATTCGACCTTCTTGCTGACCTCTTGCTCAATGGCCAGCTCCCCAGCAGCCACCTTACGGACGGCATGGAGTAGTTCGTCGGCACTAGAAGTCTTGAGCATATAGCCCCTAGCACCAGCATTTAAGACAGGCATGATTTTTTCATTGTCCAAGTACGAAGTTACAATCAAAATCTTGGCTTCAGGCCATTCTTTAAGGATAGCCAAGGTCGCGTCAATTCCATTCATCTCAGGCATGACAATATCCATGACAATAACATCTGGACGCAATTCCAATGCCAAGTCAATACCTTGAGACCCATTTGCAGCCTCGCCCACAACTTCTACATCGTCTTGGAGGTCAAAGTAGCTTTTCAAGCCCAATCGGACCATTTCATGGTCATCTACCAGTAAAATTTTCATCTTTACTCCTTTATCATTCCTTATCGAGCAGGGGAATACGAATATCAACTGCCAGTCCTTGCTTGGGAGCTGTCAATAACTGAACCGTCCCTGCCATATCTTCAACCCGCTCCTTGATATTGCGTAGTCCATAACTCAGGTCGTCTAAACTCCCTAACTGGAAACCAATCCCATTGTCCACCACCTTCAGCTGCAATTCAACATCTGTCTGATAGAGATAGACATCCAGACAAGATGCCTGGGCATGGCGAAGGGTATTGCTGATCAACTCTTGCAGAATACGGAAGATATGCTCCTCGATTTTTTTAGGCAATTTCGTCACATTTTGCTTGAAACTAACCTTGAGATCACTCTTATCCTCAAGCTCTTTTAAAAGGATTTGAATTCCTTCAACCAGACTCTTCTGCTCCAGCTCAACTGGTCGCAAATGCAAGAGCAAGACCCGTAAATCCTTCTGGGCAGTTTCTACAATAGCTGTGACACTCTGCAACTGGATCTGCATCTTTTCTCTATCCAATTTCAAAGCCTGTTGACTGACACCTGACAAAATCATGTGAGCCGCAAACAACTCCTGACTGACGGTATCGTGCAAATCCCGAGCAATTCGCTTCCGTTCTTTCTCGATGATTTCCTCTTCCTGAGCAAGGCTGTGATTTTCAGCCTTTTGAAGAGCTTCTGTCAAAAGGTTAAGTTTACCTGACAAGGACTTGAAACTGACATCCAAATCTGGATCTGCAACTTGAACCACTTCTTGCCCTGCCAATAAACGCTTGAGATTAGCCTGCATTTTTCTTAGAGAAAGCTCTTCAATACCTCGCCAAAATAGGGCTAAGAGACAGGTCATGGACATGCTGAACACCAACAACAAAAAGACAAATTTTTCTGTTTTTTCGACATCATGCAAGAAAATAGACCAGTCAAAATCAAGGATTTCCATCAAGCTGTGGGAGAAAAACAAGACAAATAAGATGGAGGTGAGAACAATGATTACATAGGCTTGTTTTTTCATCCTCTGACCACCTCCACATCCCCAATCATAGTAGTCAAGAAAATCTTGACACTCTTGTTACTCTTGAGATAGTCTCTTGTTTCTTGATGATAGTGTTCATTGCGAAGGGCTCGCTTGGGCTGATTGAAAAAATTCAAATCCCCATAGAGACAGTTAACGCTAAGGCTGACTTCCACATCTACAGGTACAATGATTTTGGTCGTTCCTACCATCTTTCTGAGGATAATGACATTGTCATGATTGGTTAGAATCACCCTCTCCAGATGAATGGTGTCCTTGCCCATGAGACGAAAGAGATTGATATCATCAAACTGGCAAGTTTGATAACTTGAAAAATGATGGAGATTGCCAAACCAACGATTTTTCTCCTTCTTAACCGTCACAACCTCTTCAAAAACCAAATTTGTCTGCTCTTTTTCCTGGTTCATCATCGGGTAAAGAAGAAAGAGACTATAGATGACCGCAACAAAAATAGCTAGAATCACAAAAGGATTGAGCATGACGATGAAAAAGAAGAGAATGCTTGCCACCACTAAAAGAAGATTATTGCCCTCTTTACCAGTGTAATAGCGAATCAAAAGCAAAAAGAGGAATAAAATCAGCAGAAAACGTGAAAAATGCTCTGAAACCATCAAAATCAGAGCTCCCGTCAAAAGACAGGCTTCGATAAATAAAAAGATTTTAAATTTTCTCATAGGTTGATCCTCTCCTTTCTATTTTATCACACTTCAAAAAAGTCACCTCAGTCTGAGGATGGAAAAAAGGCGGTGGTCACGCCTTTTTCATCTGATCCTTTGCTTCTTTTAATTTTCCATAAAGAAGATAGTCTACTTTTTGCAAATCTGCTATGGTGGCACAATTAAGAGCACACATAATCAAACGCAGATCGTCTTTCCAGCCTTGAACAATACCAATCACTTCTTCAACTGAATAGGTTTCAACCAATTCCAGAACTGTTCGTGACAGTCCTACAGCTTTGGCACCAAAGACCAAACACTTAATCATATCCAGCGGATTCCGAACGCCTCCACTAACCAAGAGTTCGACCTTGTCTTTCCATTCTTGGGCGTTGAGTAGGGCCTGCACGGTAGACTGTCCCCATTGATTGAGGTAATCACGCTGGCCACTGCGACGGTTTTCGATATAGGCAAAGCTGGTGCCACCACGACCTGATAAATCCACTGTACGAACACCCAGTTCATAGGCTCTCTCGATGGTCTTGGCATCCATTCCAAAGCCCACTTCCTTGAGAACAATAGGAACAGGAATTTGCTGGCTATAGTCTGCCAGATGCGATTGCCAGCTTCTGAACTTCCTTTCTCCCTCAGGCATAAGCAATTCCTGCATGACATTGACATGCACTTGCAGGAGAAGAGGATGCATCTCTTCTACAGTCTGAAGGCCTAACTCGACAGGCTTGTCCAATCCAATATTGGTTCCAAGGAGGAGATTGGGATGACTAGACTTGACAGAAAAAGAGTCATCTGCTGGATCTTTGAGTGCTGCGCTATAAGAACCCGTTACAAATAAAATACCACAGGCTTCTGCCACTTGAGCCAACTTTTGATTGATTTCTTTACCTTTTTCACTCCCACCTGTCATGGCATTGATATAAAAAGGAAAATCCCACTTTCGACCAGCAAACTCTGTCGACAGATCGATTTCATCCAGATTGTAAAGAGGCAAGGAAGAATGAAGCAGCTCCACCTCATCAAAGCTATTATAGGAACTTTTCTGCTCAAGGGCATAGCGGATGTGCTCATCCTTACGATTTGTCGTCATGTCCTATCCTTTCTTGGTATAAGAGCTCAATCCCCAGATCGGCCCAACGGTTTTTTAGGGTTTCAGTTGATTGCTCATCAAAACTCAAGGCAATACCACAATCACCACCACCAGCGCCACTGCTTTTGGCAACGGCTTGCAAATCTTGACTGGCTTCTTTCAGCTGTCTAAGCGAAGGCGTATAAATATCTGCGCTCAAGCCTTCTAAGAGATTGCTGGCTGTTTCCACCTGCTCAATAACTTTTTCGGATTTCCCCTGCTCCAAGGCTTCTACCAGAGAAGCCACTGTTTCTTTTGAGGAACTTAAAAAATTCTGATTGATATTTTGCTTGATTTGTTGAACCATATCACTAGATACAGCCACTTCCTTGGTCCATCCCACTAGGAAATCACATTCTAAAGTTGGTTTCACTTGTGAAATTGAAAAGTCCCAATCACGCTCTAAAACAGTCGCCAAATTTTCTTCTTTCAACCAAGCTGCTACCTGCTGGCGATCAAATGACTGGTAAAGAACCAAATCCTCTGCCACAATACAGGCAAGATCCCCCATAGACCCATTGTCTCCGCGCTTGAGCAAGACAGCGCTAGCCAGCTTGAACAAAAGCTCCTGATCAACCGAAAGCTTATACAGAGCTAGCAGAGCCTTGATGACCAAAACAACGACGCTACCGCTAGAACCTAGACCAAACTTTTTCCCTTCCCGTTCCATTTTTCCTCGAATTTCTAGAGAAAAATGTCTTAAAGTTTGACCTCGATAAGTCAGGAAATCTTCCACTAAAGCAATCGTTTCTTGAATCAAGCTGTAGTCAGAATTTGGCGCCAAATCTACTGCGAAATCAAACAGATCTGAATAAATACGGTAGCTGTCAGAAAAAGCAATATCGCCCTTCATATAGATGGGAATGGCCTTTATCAAGGCCAACTGTCCGGGCTCTAAAATAGCATATTCACCTGCCCAATAGAGCTTTCCACAAGTTTTAACAGCAATCATCTTGACTCAAATCCTTTGTTTTTGACACAATCAAGCGGTAACGTTGACCGAAGATTTTTGATAAATGCTCCAAGTCTTTCTCTTGACAAAGAACTTTGACATTAGGACCGGCATCCATAGTAAAGTAGCAGGCCTCTCCTTGCTCGCGAAGTTGACGAACAAAGTCCATCGCTTCATAAGATGAATCGGTCAGATAAGAAAAGGCTGGTGATGCTGTTTTTGTCGTAGCGTGCATAGCAAGAGCATTTTTCTCCGTTAGTTCTCCAATCTTGGCAAAGTCATTTTCCTTGAGATAAATCAGCATATCCTGATAGTCCTTCTCAGACTGACGAACCCAGTCGTCAAAAGTCGTCGAAGTCTCCACACAAAGTTTCATCCCGTCACGGCTAGAGATTGGTTTTTTCTTGTCCTCTAGCACCAACATGATCATAGCTAGTTTCAAGTTTGTCTCTACAGGGTAAATTCCCCCACTATCCTTGTCCCAGGCACCTAGTGGTCCATAAAAACTCCGAGAAGAAGAACCTGAGGCAAACTTAGCCTCCTGTGCCAACTGACTCCGAGACAAACCAAGCTGGAAATAAGCATTACAAGCCTTGACCAGGGCGGACAAACCACTAGAACTTGAGGACAGGCCCGCTGCCGTAGGCATATTATTTTGAGTATCGATACGGACAAAGCCCTCACCAGCTGGACGATAACGGTCAATAATCTTACTCATCTTGGCATGCTCGACCTCATTTTGTAGCTGAGCATTGATGTAAAATTCGTCAGCTGTTACATTGGCTGGTAAAGGCGACAAGGTCGTCTCTGTATACATATTTTCCAAAGTTAGAGAAATACTGCTAGTAGCAGGCACTATCTCTTTTTCTTTTTTCTTTCCCCAATATTTGATAATAGCAATATTTGCGTAGGAACGTACTGTTACAGGCTCTCTATCCATGTCTGAACAGCTCCTTTCTCTTCTAATCTTTCTGCTAATTCTTGTGCGTGTGTCAAATTATCTGCCAAGGCTATAATACAGCCTCCTAGCCCACCACCGCTCATCTTGGCACCCAGAGCACCATGGCTAAGAGCCGTTTCAACCAGATGGTCTGCCTCAGGGCTACTGACCCCAATTTCTTTTAAATGTAAATGCGCTTGACTGAGGATTTGTCCCAGTTCTTCAGCATCTTTTTGTGAAATCGCATCCTCTGCCTGCTGGGTCAATTCTCCCAAGGCATGCAAAAATGGTAGGGCATCCTTGCCCTTATTTTGAACCACTTGGATGGCTTCACGAGTATGACCATAAACACCCGTATCGGCAATCACCAAATAGGCGGATAAATCCATCTCAAGTTCTGTAAATCCTACGTTCTTGATAAAGCGAATAGGTTGGTCACTGAGACAGGTCTTAGCATCCAAACCACTAGGATTCATATGGGCAATCATTTCAGCTCGATTGACCAAGATTTCTAGTACATCATGAGGCAGATCGGCCTGATAGTAGTCAAATACCGCACGAATGGCCGCTATGCTGATAGCCGCTGACGAACCCATCCCCCGTTTCTCAGGGATAGCCGAGTCAATCTCACAACGAATGCAGGCTTCTGTGATATCCAAATACTCCAGTGAGGCATAAACCGCCATGGACAAGGTATCCTCCTCATAAAGGCGCCAAGGACTCTCTGCAGGAACTACCTTACAGGTCACCTCCACCTCCAAAAGAGGCAGGGAAATGGCAGGATAACCGTAAACGACCGCATGTTCCCCTATTAAAATTATCTTACTATGTGCCTGACCGACACCAACTTTTTTTGTCATTTTTTCCTTTTACTAGACGAAAAACGTCTTATTTTTCATACAAGTATTAATTCTTTCCTATCTATTTTATTATATTTTCACAAAAAAAGCGATTGTTTCCATTCACAATCGCTTCTTTCATTATTGAACCCATTCGCCATTATAGTTGACAGAATAGCCATTTACAGTCGTATTCACTGCCAAGGCACCTGAGCTATAAGCGCGTAGTACCATCTGCCATTGACCTGGAACCAACCTGTCGTCATAGAACGACGAAAGAAACTCCATACCGTTAAGTAAAGAGGAAAGTCGTGAGGGAGCATGCGCCATTGACAACCTGTTTTAGTGACGTACAAAGTCTCATTAACAAGTACTCGTTTCGGCCATTTATAGGTGCGGTGTTTGGAGAAATAGGGTTCAATCTCCCAAGAGGCATAGGGGTGCGCATAATAGATATGTTCCTCAGAAAATACATCAGACAAGCGGTTAAATTCTGTACCATTATCTGCCGTGATGGACAGAATCTTGTCTTGTTTTAAGATGAGTTTTAAAGCCTGATTGACCGCCTCAGCACTTTTATTTGGAATCAATCGGATAATTTGATGCCTAGTCCTTCGATCAGTTAAGACCAGTAAACAATAATTTTTCACTCTTGTAAGCAGAACCGTATCAATCTCATACTGGACTAAAATCAAAAAAACATCTTATAATAGTAGTTATGAAACTTACAAACGAAGAAACACAAAAAATTGAACAACTCCTAAGAGATTCATCGTACGCCAAATATCACAAACGTCTACAGATTATTTATTTTCGCTCAAAAG
>NZ_VMML01000046.1:0-10220 GCF_013277175.1 Streptococcus sp. 3167
AGATTTATAACAATCCTTTAATGTTGATGAAGATAGAAAATTATTTGAAAGAATTAGATACTGTTTAGTTAATCTTGACATTATAGTTTTTCTGAAACGTTAAATATAAAGAACTTAATCAATTATTTCATATTCATTAAGTTCTCCATCATGACCGTTTCTCCACTTTAACTCTTTTCTATTTAGTACCTTCACAAATATTTCCAATCTTTTTATAATATTCTCATATTCCTCAAGAAAGGTAGTTAACTCTTTTTGTAATCTCAAAAATTCCGAATTGATTTGTTCTAGAGATGTTGATTCTGGCAAATTTAATTTTGAAAAGTCATATCTTGCAAGCTTTCGACTGCTCACATCCTCACTCTTTAAATTGATAAGCACTTCCGCCATCTTATTTAAGTTGGCGATTTTTTCATTAATTTGATTTAGTTTTATATCTATCTCTGCTATTTCTTTTACTAACTCGTCTTTAATGTCTTGGTATTTCTTATCTGCTTCAGTTAATTCAATGAAGAGGTTAATCTCAGTAATCTTTTCCTGTAGACTCTTAACTGTAGGTCTTCTGTATGGTATTACTCGACTATCGTTGGTTAGCTATCTTATCAATGTTCGTCCTTTGACATACTGATTTTTATCCGAATGTTCTTTGTTATATACAAAGTATGAGGTTGTCTCTCGGATATAGACTTTATATTTTTTCTGATTGTCTTCTTCAATAATATCTAGCTGATAATTAGGAATGAAAATAAGACCGCTCTGTTTGACACCGAAAGCCACCTTGATATAGACGCGCTCATCAACTACCTTCTCTATTTGATGCTCTGCAAGTTCCACTTCAAATTCGTGAACGGCATCTCGTTTTTCCTTAAATGTCTCAAAGGCTTCCTCAATCTCTTCAGTGGATACTTTATCCTTATCTCGTTCTTCTTGGAAAGCATGGTACTGTTCCTGTAAATTCTCTAATCCTTCTGAAGCAACGACTTCCTTATTTTTAAAATAATCTTGAAAAAATTTGACATCATATAATTTCTTATCACTTATTTTTTTATGACCCAAACTTATCTTTTGATTATCTTCTTCCAGGATAAAAGTTACATTTTTTGTTTTAAATCAATGGTTAGATTCAATTCTTTTGCTTTTGTTATTAACTCTTCTAAAGAATTGACACGGTTCAACAAAAATTCTAAACGACTTTCAATCTCTTGTTTGGCAAAATGTATTCTAAAAAATTCTTCATCATATAAATCTCGTTTGATGAGTTGGCGTCCTCGAATTGGTTTTATCATCATTCTATCTGTCATAAAAAAACGGCTATGCTTTTGACTAAAATCAATCTGAACATACAACTGCTTTGCTTTCTCTAAAAGATCATCAAACGATTTAGATTGCTGAAGCAAAAAATAAAGACGTTGTTTCAATTCAAATTTATGACTAGATTCCTTATATTTTTTATAATCTCGATAGGAATAACGTTTCTCAATAATTTTTGCACCAGCCATTTTAGAAATACGGTCTGAAATCATACGGAGGTTTCGTTCCAAGGCATAGTTCCATATCAACTTTTTATCTGAATTGCGGTCAATAGCGTTGATTAGGATGTGATTATGAACATGATCTTTGTCTGTGTGAGTTGCTACGATAAACTTAAAACGACCTCCTGTCAATTCCATCATGGTCTCATAACCAATGCGGTTAATTTCTTCAGGTGTCAGATTATCTTCAGGAGAAAATGATTGGATGAGATGATGGGCATGAATAGTTTGTTAGTGTTTTTCTTGTCGGTCATTTCTGGACTCGTACAACTTGTCGTTATTAGTAAAGTTAACATTGTACATTTCTACCATTTCTGCATGGCTAGGAAAGTCTAAGAAATTACTCATGCCAAAATCAGATACCAATTTCAAATCATCTGTTTTATCTGGATTGAGGATATACTTAATCAAACACCTACGATATTTTTTACCATGTGTCGCAAAGTGTTTAGTGACTACCATAAAACTCCTTCAATTTTTTCACTTCCACTTGAAATTCTCTATCCACTTCCTTAATTAACTCTCCCACTCCCTTACTCAAGTCCTGTAATTGTTCCTGAGAAATCAGATGGCTATGATTGATAGCGCGCGCAATCTGATTGATGTTATTTCCAATCCGTCTCAATTCAAAAACTAACTGGTCATAAGCATCAGTGTTAATCGTGACAAATGACATATTGGGATTAAGCAAAACTTTTCTGGCATAGACTGAGAAATTTTGATAATTGCTCTTAGCAATCCGTTCATTCAATTGGTGTAATTCTGGATCAGTTAGAAATACTTTTTTGAGATTGGTACGATAGCGATAAACCATTACATCCTCCTAACCCATATATTTTTCACGGAACTCACGACTGAGTGGCTGCACTTGATTCACTTCTGCAATCAATTCTTGAACGCAAGTCAATAAGATTGAGACGTTCTCTTGAGTCACTTGATGATTTTCTCTTGCGACAACCAGAACTTCATACACATCTCGACTAATCTGTTCAAACTTTTGAGACTGCCAAAGGGAGAACCAACTTTCAAAAATTCTATCCTGATAATTCTTTTTCAATAAATTTTGACGAAGAAATTCTGAGAAACTATCCACTTTTTGTTCCCTCATCATTTCTTTTATCTGTTTTTCTTCTTGTCTCGTGATTCTAAATTGCTTTCGGATTGACTTAATTTCTTGTCCCATTCTGATATCCCTTCAACATTCTACTTGTCTGACAGTGTAAGTCTACCTCACATTGTCAGTACGCTTCCTAAAGACCTCACTTGCTTCTTGTTCGGTCTTTGCGAGCTCAGATATTGTGTCCACAATATCCCAAAAATCATATCGCCAACCGACCAAAACCTTCCAGTTCTGACAGCCAACGATAAGATAACTTGGTGGCTCCGCCCCCACACCCCCCAGAGAAAATCTAACATAGATTTTTACAAGTTGAGAAAAGTATATCGGAAGAAACTTGGAGAAGTTATCACATGAAAAAGAAGAAATAAAAAAAGAGCCTTGTGGCTCAAAGTTCATTTTTTGTATTGATTATATATAGCAGAATCTTTCAAAATATAGTATTTAGTATCCCCATCTTTCATAACAATTATTTTTGATGATGTATTGATCTCACCTATATTTACATCATCCATATTTCTCACTGTAATGCTAACATTATCGTAACGATAACGTTTATTACCCACAATTATTTCCTGATTTTGAAAAGAAAGTTTATCATTTTCATTTACTTGTTTAATAGTTCGATCACTATTCAATATTAAAGCATAGTAATCTCCTCTGTAACTGGTTTTCATATTATTATCTATTTGAATACTAACGACAATAAATAAACCTAGCAAAATAATAGGGAGAATCCAGATAGAATGGTCAACTTTATTCAAAATTCTATACCCAGCATATTTAGTTTCCTGCATAATAGTGTTAAAAGATTCAGAGTTTTCTAGAATAAAATAATTAGAATCAATCCTCAAACTATCTTTTGAAACAACAATATTTTTTCTAAGGCCCTTTTTCGACTCAATTCCATCTTCCGTAATATGGTAAACATCACTCTTATTTTTTCCATAGTTTTTAATAATTGATTTACCATGTACATAATAGTAACGATTCCTATCTATGCTCCATTTTTTTGAAAAAATTTATAGCTTGCTTGGAAATATCTACCATTTACAATTGAACTATCTACCTCCTTAACACCCAATAAAAATCTTGATATGAATCTGAATATAGTTTCTTTATACTCAGTGTAAATCATAATTGAAAATAAAATAAATATAAATTTTACAAAAGTACTAAATAAAGAGAAAATTGAAAAATAACTTATATCCCTACATCCTCAAAAAAAGCAACCTCCTTAATTCTTCCATTTTCAATTAATATGCATTGATCTTGGCTATCAATTCTGCTCATATCATGTGTAGCTAATAAAATCAATTTTTCCTTGGATAACTCTCTAATAATTTTATGTAACTGCTCAGAATTCTCATTGTCTAAAGCTGAATCAAATTCATCTAAGAGAAGAATGTCAGGATTTGCTAGTATTGCACGTGCGAAGGAAATACGTTGTTTTTCGCCACCAGAGAGCGTTTGATCTAATGAGTCAGGATTCTTTAGATTATCCTTTCTGAGTAAATATTGTATTTTTAATTGTTTAACAACTTCTAAAAATTCAATCTCCTCTATCACTTTTCCTAAAACAATATTGTTATAAATAGAATCTTTAAAAATTACAGGAGTTTGTGGTAAATAGAGTATATTTGAATTAGAAGTACTTACACTAACAGTGCCTGTAATTTCAGGAATTAAACCGTCCATAGCTTTTAAAAGGGACGTTTTGCCTGAGCCACTTTCTCCAACTATGAATATCAAACCTGTTTTAGGGAAATTATACGATATTGATTTTAAAATTTTGATATTTCCAATTTTAAAACTAACATTATTTAGAGCGATTGAATAATCTTTAGAATTTACATAATTAACTTGAGAGTATCTCATATTATTTGAATCAAAAATTCTATCATACGAAACTCTAAATTCTCTACTCATATACATAACCTCTGTTAAGCTATTAAAGTTTTTTGTCAATATAGCAGAGTATGAGTTAAAAGCTATAAATTGCCCTATTGTTATTTTTTGGTTATGAATTAATACAATGCCAATAATCAAAATTGCTAAATATACTAAATAATTCGATATTTCTAATACTGTATTTTTTACAACGAAATAATAAGAAATGCGGAATTTTAATTTATTGACGTTAGTTACAAATTTGTTAATTTTTTGTTCTAAATATTCAGTAGCATTTAGGCTTTTTACAACAGGTATACCTGTTTTTAAATATGTGAACTCTTCATTCAATTCATCTATAGAATTTTTGTGAATAGTATTCATACTCTCAATTCTCTGTCCTAACAAATTATTGATACAATATAAAAACGGAAGAGATACAATTATAATTACAGTGAGACTGTAATGTATTCTAAGACAAAAATAAATTACTAAAATTGCCGATACCGAATTAAATATTATGATATCAATAACCTGTACTGCAATCTTGGATACTTCAGCAATGTCACCCAAGACTATCTCATTTATTTTTGAATATAAATTGGACTTCTCTCCTAAGAAACGTTGTATAAAACTACGAGAGCAACCTAATTCTATTTCAAAATTAGTTTTGGTCATTATTATAGCTTGATAATAATCCAGAAAACTCGATAATAGAATTGTTATTGTGTAGAATACAAGCTTTATTGCAACGGTATTGATATCACTCCTCAGAATATCATCGATCGATTTTCCCATAAAAAACGGTCTGGTCACTTCTAGTATATCTAATGCGAGCGTTAAGAATTCAATCAAAAGTATTTTTTTTATTGTAGTAAACTTTAAAATATTTATTATTTTTTTAATCAGTATCATCTAGCCTCAATAGTTCGATCTGTCCATATCTCTTAAATTCTTGTTTTATTTTTGAATCAGAATTTAATCGATTGATTAAAGATGCAAATTCAATTTGACTGTTTTCATCAAATGCACCAATTGACAACTTTATAAACGCTTCTCCCTTCACTCTATCAGTAATTATGAGTTCATATCGAGTATGGTTAAACCCAAAACTGGAACCCATTATAACATCCACCTCTTCTTCTTCAACTATTATTTTTAATAAAGAACAGTATAACAGATAGTCATCAATAGTGTAACTTTCATTTTTCATAATGATAAAAGGTGACTCACCTTTATTCTTTTCAGGATAAATAAATTTAAAATTTGATTTTTCTTTACTTAAAATATCATAAAATTTACGTGCGTTTTTGTATATTCTAGTACGATAAACATCAACTAGGTCATGATTTAACATCAGTTCATTTGATAAAAGTGCTATTTCATAAAGATTAAGATTTGAACCACTGATATTTCTTACCTTCTTTAAATAAACTGCTAAGTCATCAACTATTTCACATATACTATAATGTGAATAGATTGTAACCGCTCCAACATTTGAAAGTTCTAAACCCAATTGATAAAATTTTATAAGCGATTCAACTTCAATTAAAATCACATTAGTTGGAAAAATTTTTCCAAACGCATTTTCTACTTCATTCTTATCTTTATATAAAGTAGTATCTACAATAATAAATGTTATCTGATTGTCAGAAAAGCTTATTTCTCTGCTCTGAATAAGTTCAATTAAACTACAATAGCATAAATTATTGTAATCGATACTTTCGATAAATATAACATCAAATTCAACATCAGTATTACTATCCAAAGTTGATATAGAATTCATTAAGATGCTATTTATCATTCCAGTTTCAAAATAGGATGATTGAGTTAGAATATTTAATTTTTCTTTCCGTAAAATTCTTTTCAAAGAAATAATCACATTATAAATTGCTGAAATACCAGAATTAAAAAATATTGTTTTATGATAAAAGTCACTATCGATACTCAAATCAAATCTTCTCTCTAATACACGGTGAGAGATATTTCTCTCATAGGAAAAACTAATCGTTTCCCCATCAAGAGTATATGTTTTTCCAGTTATAGGAGATTTCAATTCTGATAAGAAACAACTAGCATTCTCTATAATTCTTTTTCTTACAATCTCCAATTGTGACTGAAAGTAACCACTCACAACTTGCTCACTACCTTTCAAAATTTCTAATATTTTGTCTGTTTCACTAATCATTTTGATTTCTCCTTATCTGTTGAACAACACATTCAAAAATCAATGAACAAATTGTTAATATCTCTTCCTTTTTATCGGGAATAAATTCAACGACATCCATTCCAACAATTTCAAACTCTTGTATTAATCTAATAAGAAGTTCCCTAATTTGATCCAGTGAGAATCCAAATGGTACTGGTGTTCCAACACCTCCTATCAATAATGGATCTATAACATCAACATCGAAAGTAATATAATACTTTAAGTTCTTATCCAGCTGAAATGTTTCAAAAATTGATTTTCTTGGATAAATTTTTACTTTGTCATTACTTATCAGATAAGGAGTTAGGGAACGAATACCAATACAATATATTTTCTTAACTGCATCGTTATTAGCAAACCCACCCAGATAATTTCCATGATGCATCTCATGAGACCAATTATTTAAATTAAATTCAAAATAATCATCGTGTGCATCAATATGGATAACCCCGATTTCACCTTTTAAGCTTGCTCCATTTATTGTAGAAAAGCTAATAGAATGATCTCCACCTAATACAATTGGGAAATTTGATGTACATACTAAGGAAAATATTATATTTGTTAAAAAAGAAAACTCCGGACCATTTCTATCGAATATTATTCCCTTAATATCTCCAATATCATATATAAAATCACTAATATCTGATATATCCTCATTGTAGGAAAGTAGAGAATATTCTCTATCATATATTATTCTACTGATTTCTCGTAATCCTTTACTAGCAAATTTACAACCAGCTCTATTGGTAACTGACTGATCATATGGAAAGCCCAGAAAAACTATTTTCTCTTTATACCCCATCGTTAAAAAACTTGCTAACTCTATAAATTTCACATTAAACATTGTATTTTGAAATTTATCTATTTTATATTTATATGATATTAAAACAGATTCATCGCAAAGTTTCTTGAATACCTTCTTACCTTCTTCCTTCTCGCAACCTATTTTCAGACAAAAATCCTCATAAGTAAATTCAATTTTATGTAAATCTCTGATAAATTCTATAAACTCCACTGTACACTCTGTAATTTTATTATTAGGAATATTAAAAATATAGCCAGTCTTATCACTATTAAAAAAAGCAAAACTAGGATTAACAATCCATTTCATAAAACTCTCCCACTAATAATATAAATATAATAAATAATATTAGAATAAAAACTCCTATTTATACTTTCTAATGTAAAATAGGAGTTTTTGCATAAAACATATACACATATACACAATTGTTTAACTAGTAATATGTATTGGTATATCAAATATATCTTGGTCTACTTCCTCCCAAGAGTTTTAAATCTAAACCAAAGGGATTTTTAATATTATGATTCCCTTTGTTATCTGCTTCAGATTTGATATCAAAAGTGTTTTTTGATTTCTTTGTTAAAGCAGACAATTCTTTGTTTAAAGCCTCAAGTTTCATTGTTTTCACCTCCTTTTATTTCTATAAATATATTCTATAGGAAGTCTAATACCATTAAACCTCCTAGAATTTGTAAAACTATAACCTCCAGAAGCATAGACAACTAGCAAATCTCCAACTGAAATTGAGGGAAAACTATGTAATTTTATCTTACCATCAAAAACTCCAAAATAATCACCTTCAAAAAGAGTACACCCAGCAATTTTTACTTTTTCTTCTATACCATCACTACTGGACTCCGAACCTATGCTCACGTTCTCAACCTTATAAATATTCCACGGCAAAAAATTCCAAGCTGATGAATCTACTGTTACAATTGTACTGTTTCCTAAAATTTGCTTTGATATAACTTTAGTAACTAAATAACCAAATGGAAGAGTAATAGCACCACCAGGTTCAATAATAATATTTATTCTCCGTTGATTTTCCTCATAGAAAGTTGATAGCAGTTCATCTATTCGATTAAGAGCTGCTATTGTTCGCTCACTATCTTCTAAGAGATGTAACAGACCTCCACCTAAATTAATTGTATCAATAGTATCAAAGAATTTACAAATTTCTAACAAATATTGAACTTTATAAATGAACAATTCTGGGGTCATTTGACCAGTATGAGTATGTAATCTCTTTATGACTAAACCATTATCTGATATATAATCAATAATTTCTTGATTCAATTCTATTCCAAATCTACTTTCCTCTCCGTAAGTTCCTAAATTTCTGTCACCCCACTTTGGGAAACTAACTCTAATACGAAGACCTATTTCCTGTGAAATACCGATTGAAACAAACTGTTTAATCTGGTCTAAAGAGTTAAAATCGATTAGAATGTTTTTGTTCGAAAAGTATATCATATCTTCTTTAGAATAGTATGGAGCAGTAGTAGTTACGAACTGAAAAGAATAGTCTTTTATCAAATCATATTCATAACGACTTGCCACATCACATCCCATTCCTAAAGAACTGAACTTGTTAAGAAAAAAATCACTATAAGAAGCTTTTACAGCATAACTTAATTTTAGAAAATCATATTTGGAAAAAATGTTTTTGACTTTATGTAACGTATAATCCAATTGTTCTTCATCATATACTAACAGTGGTGTCTTAAGATTATTCTCATTAACTAGATTAGTAAAATCAATACTAGAATTTTTATAAAACATTTTTATTTCTCTATTCTTTTACTTAAAAAGTATTCTTTGTGTCCATCTGGAGAGTCATTAAGAATTCCAAAAACTTCAAAACCTTGACTTAAGTAGAAATCTAAACCTTGAAAGTCAAAGGTGCTTAAATGAACAATACTACATCCGTAATTTTTGGCACTTTCTAAAACATTATTTAACAATGCAGTTGCTATCCCTTGACGTCTATAAGTGTTTTTAACCCAAAGTGTATCAATATATAATATTTTCCAAATAACCGAATAAGCTACGATGCCACCTACTATCTCTTGATTATTCTCAACAATAAAAGCAATCTGTTTATAGTCCTCATCCTGACATGAAGGTAAGCATTTCTTATTGTGTTCCAATAGCATTTCTTCTATGTAGTCAATATTTTCATTATTTGCATCAGTAATCTTCATTTTTGCCCCTACAATTTTTAATGAATAATAAAAGCGAATATACTAGAGACTAATTCTATTCCATTATTCTTTAATCTGCCTTTCCAACATCAAGTCCATTCGATTTTTTTTGTGATTGTACTCGAACTTCCAATTGTCTATTCTTCTGAACAAACTGTTGATAGGGAATTGTATTACCAAATGCAAGAACACTTAGTAATACAAATATAACTATTTTTTTAATTCCACGATTTCTCCTCATCTTATATTATGAAACCCCTTTCTTTTTCTTAATTCTAACACACATATGAAAATCAGTCAAGTTTTTTATGTTTTTTTGACTTTTTTTTTTTTTTATTACCGTAAAGAATTATTTATTTCTTTAACTTGCTATTTTGAACTAAAAATTTTATAATGAAATTAAGCAAATAGGAAGGTTTATTATTTTTAATGAATACACTCGCAGAGAAATTCAGATTGAAAAGAA
>NZ_VMML01000047.1:0-9906 GCF_013277175.1 Streptococcus sp. 3167
TCACGGGTGGTTATGACTGGTCAAGTGCATACGAAAAGTAGGGCGATAAAATCGTTTATCGCTGAGTTTACGACTATCTTGCTGGATGAGCTTCCAGTAGAGCTTGATAGCCTTGTATTCATGAGACTTTCGATCCAATTGATTCATGATTTGGACACGGACACGACTCATAGCACGGCTAAGATGTTGTACAATATGAAAGCGATCTAGAATGATTTTAGCATTCGGGAGTGAAACAGTCTGGGAGACTGTTTCAGCCTGAGCCTAGAAATTTGAAAGCGAATCTGTTTAGCCAAGGCATAATAAGGGCTAAACATATCCATAGTAATAATTTTGACGCGACATCGGACAGCTCTATCATACTTAAGAAAGTGATTACGAATGATAGCTTGTGTTCTTCCCTCAAGAACAGTGATGATATTGAGATTGTTAAAATCTTGCGTAATGAAGCTAGCTCATCTTTCCCTTGGTGAACTCATACTCGTCCCATGATATAATCTCAGGAAGGCTATTGTAAAAAAAATAAAATTAGGTTATAATGACTTCTGATAAATGATTTTACTACAAAAGGTTGGGTTAACTAAGGTGATGTTATGAAAACAGGGGCGTTAAGAATTTATTTTGGTTATGCTGCAGGAGTTGGAAAAACCTATGCTATGCTTAGAGAAGCGCAGCGAGCTCAAAAAGCTGGAGTAGATGTGGTAGTAGGTTACATTGAACCTCATAATCGACCTGAGACTATGGCTTTACTGATTGGTCTTGAGCAATTATCTCCTAAAACAATAAAATATAAAGGTATCACCTTAAATGAGTTTGATATTGATACTGCTTTAAGGCGTCAACCACGCATTATTTTAGTGGATGAATTGGCTCATACTAACTGTTTTGAGTCACGTAATAAAAAGAGGTACCAAGATATTAAGGAACTGCTTTATGCAGGGATTGATGTCTATACTACTGTAAATGTCCAACATATTGAAAGTTTAAACGATGTGATTGAAGCTATTACAGGGATTCAAGTTAATGAGATAATTCCAGATGCTATTTTTGATCAGGCTGATCAGATTGAACTTGTAGATATTGACCCATCAGATTTACTTGAACGATTGGATAAAGGAAAAATTTATTCTAAATCGCAAGCTAAATTGGCCAAGCGTCACTTTTTTACTGAAGAAAAGTTAATATCTTTGAGAGAAATCGCTTTGCGCAAAGCAGCTGATCAGATTAATGGAAGTGCTTTTCGAGGAAAAAAAGTTAAAGATAGTATTGTGACCAAGGAACATGTCTTGGTCTGTGTGTCACCCTCTCCCTCCTCTTCACATGTCATTCGCGCTGCTTCAAGATTAGCAAGTGCTCTTAATGCAGACTTTACAGCCCTGTATATTGGTAGTTTAGATAGGGAACTGACTAATCAGGAGTTACATCAGAACTTGGAATTGGCAGAGCGGTTGGGAGCTAAGGTGACAGTTATGGATTATAATAATGTGACCAAGCAGATTGCTGATTACGCAAAATTGAGCCGTGTTTCTAAGTTAGTAGTCGGAAAAAGTGGCTCCAGAACTATTTGGCCTAAAGAAAATATTGTGGAAGTTCTTAGTAAGAATGTTCCTGATTTGGATATGTTTGTAGTCCATAATACTAGAGGAAAAAAAGAGACTTCGGTTGGTAAGCTCTCGTTGCCTTCTTGGTTTTCTAAATGGCAATTTTCTTTCAGTGATTTGGTTAAAACACTGGTGGTATTGTTGCTAGTAACCTTAACAGGTCTTTTATTTCGTTTCTGGAATCTCAGTACCAACAACATTATAATAATATATATATTAAGTGTTCAAATAAATGCTGTTTGGACAAAAGGAAAACTTTATAGTGTGATTCCTTCTATTTTATCAGTTCTTTGTTTTAATTACTTTTTTGTGGCCCCCTACTACACTTTTACTTCTTTTAATCCTACTTATCCTATGACTTTTGCTATTATGTTAATTACTGGTCTGATTACTTCTAGTCTCATAAAAAGGATTCAAGAGCAGGCAAGATTATCTACTGAAAAATCTTATCTAACAGAGTTGTTACTACAAACAAATAGAGGATTATCTCAGGCAGACTCTATTCCTTCTATTTTAGAAGAACTAGCTATTCAAGTCAAAAAATTATTGAATAGTGATGTGGTGATTTATCCTGTAACAGGTGGTACTTTGGAGACGCCGAAATATTTCCCTACCAGTCATTCTTTGAGGACCTTAGCTGATTACTATCAGTACAATGAGCGAGGAGTGGTTGAGTGGGTTTTATATAATAATAAACAAGCTGGAGCAACAACAAACACCTTGTCTGCTGCTAAATTTCTGTATTTATCTGTCAGAGGTAAAGATTCTGTTTTTGCTATTATTGGTATTTTAATAGAGGATAAAACAATGATTGACCTGTTTGAAAAATCTGTTATTCTAACTGTTTTAGGAGAGGCATCCTTGGCATTAGAAAAAGAAGCATTACGCGAAGAACAACAAAAAATGGAACTTAAAATACAAAAAGAACAGTTAAGGGTTGATTTGTTAAGGGGAATCTCACATGATTTGAGAACTCCACTTACAAGCATATCAGGTCAGTCTAAATTAATGATGGAGACGGGGGGAATTATGGAGAAACAGCGTATGATAGAATTAGCTGCCTATATTTACGATGACTCTATGTGGTTGATTAATCTGATTGAAAATTTATTGTCAATTACTAAATTGGATAATGATACTACTCTTTCATTAAGAATAAATGTTTTCGATGAGTTGATTGAAGAAGCTTTGAAACATGTGGATCAACATATTAAGAATCATGACTTTGTTTTAATTTTATCAGATGATTTATTAATAGCTAAAATGGATGCTCCCTTGATTGTGCAAGTACTGGTTAATATCATTAACAATGCAGTTAAATATACGCATGAAGGATCTTTAATTACATTGACGAGTAATAGAAAGGATCAGAACCTGGTGGTTGAGGTTTCTGACGATGGTCCTGGTATTAACGATCAAGCAAAAGAAAAGATTTTTGACCTTTTTTATACATCAGAAAATTTGGCATCCGATGGTAAAAGAGGCCTAGGTATAGGACTATCTTTATGTAAGAGTATTATTACAGCACATGGGGGGACTATTTACGTCCATGACAATACTCCTAAAGGAGTTATCTTTGGATTTACACTACCACTAGCGGAGGTGAATGTATTACATGAAAAATGAAAATGTTAAGATTTTAATTTGTGAAGATGACTCTTCCGTTAACAGACTTTTATCCTTAGCAATGGAAGTTGAAGGTTATCATTATGTATCAGTTCGGACTGGAGAGGAAGCTTTGCGTCAGATCATTTCGCAATTTCCAGATTTATTATTATTGGATTTGGGTTTGCCAGATATGGATGGTAAAGACATTATTGACAAGATTCGTAGCTTTTCACAGCTACCTGTTATTGTTGTTAGTGCACGTGGAGAAGAAAGTGACAAGATTGATGCACTTGATGCTGGGGCAGATGATTATTTGACGAAACCCTTTAGCATTGATGAGCTTTTCGCTCGGTTAAGAGTTAGTCTTAGGAGGTCAAAGCAGATTAATCAACAAAGTGACGGTAATTCTGAAAAATCATCTTTTACTAATGGCTGGCTACATGTTGATTTTTTATCTAATCGTGTATTTGTTAATAACCAAGAAATTCACTTAACCCCGATTGAGTATAAGTTGCTTTGTCTTCTATCAGAGAATGTTGATAGAGTGTTGACTTATCGTTTTATTGTCAAGGAAATTTGGGGATATTATGAGGAAGATTTTTCTGCTTTGAGAGTTTTTGTTAATACATTGCGAAAAAAAATCGAATTAGGATTGGGTTACTCTAAAATGGTTCAAACTCATATTGGTATCGGTTATCGTATGATTAAGATTGAAAATTATGATGACAAATAATCCAAAAAGAATTTTATTCACCTGATTTGTAATTTCTTGGCAGCTATTTGAAACAAGTCTTAGGATAGGTTGTCTTAGGTTATTTTAGGAGACAATCTTTATATAATCTTTATTTTATATCCGTAATCTTTATACCATTTTTATACTTTTCGTGGTAGAATGATTATATTCTTGAAGGAGGATACAATGCTAGTAGATTTCATAATGTTTCTAGTTTTATTTTTTATTTTTTTGTTAATGATTGGTTTTATTGTTTGGTGTGATAAGCACCTTAAAGGTGATTAGAGGGAGAGTGTACTATGATAGTATTAGGAATAATTTTTGGTTTATTAATCTGTTATTTATTTTATGCTTTGTTACACCCGGAGAGATTTTAGGAGGAATGTGAGATGTTACAAATCATATTTGTCTTAGTACTGGCTTGTATTATTATATTACCAACTGGAAAGTATCTTTACCATATAGCTAGCCAGCAAAAAACTTTTGCAGATCCCATTATGGATCCTATTGATAGGTGGATTTATAAGTTGCTTGATGTGGACAAAAAAGGAATGACTTGGAAGGAGTATGCTGTAGCCCTTATTTTAACTAATGCTGTTATGGCTCTAGTGGCTTATGTAATCCTAAGAACACAGGCCTTTTTCTTTTTGAACCCCACCCGTGTTGGTTCATTAGAATCAAGCCTGAGTTTCAATACAGTCATATCTTTTATCACCAATTCTAATTTACAAAATTATGCTGGTGAGAGGGATTTGTCTTTTTTTAGTCAGATGGTTGTCATTACTTTTATGATGTTTACCTCAGCTGCTTCAGGCTATGCTGCTGCTATGGCTTTTATCAGAGGTGTATCAGGCAAGTATCAAGACATGGGGAATTTCTATGTTGACTTTGTTCGGGTGATTACTCGAGTGTTGCTTCCTTTTTCAATAATAGGCTCTTTGTTACTTATTTCACAGGGGGTTCCCCAAACACTATCAAAAGAGTTATATGCGACTACTTTGGAGGGCAATTTACAAGGTCTTATAATGGGACCGGTCGCTTCTCTTGAAATTATTAAACACTTGGGAACCAACGGTGGTGGTTTTTTTGCAGCAAATTCAGCAACTCCCTTTGAAAACCCTAATGTAATCACAAATATTATTGAAATGCTATCTATGATGTTGTTACCAGGTTCTATGGTAGTTGTTTTTGGTCATATGGTTTCATCTAGGAAAAAGGAAGATCATCCCTTTGAATCTGTACAGAAAGTTTCTTATAAGTCCACTAAATCTACGTTTATTAAACTAGGAGGACAGGCAAGACCGCTTCTGATTGTTATGCTATTCTTATTTTTTGTTGGTTTATCCATTATTGTTTGGTCAGAAAGTAGAGGAAATCCTGTCTTGCATCAATTGGGTTTGAATCAATCAATGGGAAGTATGGAAGGTAAAGAAGTTAGGTTCGGTATTCCAATGTCTGGTCTATTTACAGAAATAACAACGGCTTTTACAACGGGTTCCGTGAATAATATGCACGATACTTTGACTCCTCTAAGTGGTGGAGTAGCTATGATTAACATGATGCTCAATGTTATATTTGGCGGTAAAGGTGTAGGAATAATGAATATGATGCTGTACGTTCTTCTTACTGTTTTTATTTGTGGATTAATGATTGGGCGTGCACCTGTTTATTTAGGAAAAAAAATTGAAGGTAAAGAAATGACTTTAATTGCTTTAGCCATCATGGTTCACCCTATGATTATTCTAGGTTTTTCAGCAGTAGCTGTCTCATTGCCAGCAGGATTTAACAGTGTTACCAATCCAGGATTTCATTCTTTATCACAAGTGATTTATCAATTTACCTCAGCTTCTGCTAACAACGGATCGGGATTTGAAGGACTAAAAGACAATACTTTATTCTGGAATATATCTACAGGATTAGCTATGTTTTTTGGACGCTATGTGACTTTGATTCTTCAGCTATCGATTGCTGGTTCGTTAATGACTAAGCAACATGTGAATGATTCCCTAGGTTCTTTAAAAACAGATACGGGGACTTTTGCCATTATTTTAGGTGTGATAGTGTTGATTATATCAGCCTTAACTTTCTTACCAGTCCTTGTACTAGGACCTTTAGCTGAATTTCTAACTCAATGAGGTTTATTATGATTTCAAAGAAAACTTACTTTCTGACACAAAAGATACTACTCAGTTCCCTTAAAGGAGCGGTCGTAAAACTTCGCCCTAGTTACATGATTAAAAATCCAGTAATGTTTGTAGTTGAAGTTGGTTTTGTTCTGACCTTCTTTTTAACAATTATCCCCGTTGATGCTCAACAAGATAGCCAAAGTAGTCAATTGTATAATGGCATAGTAGCAGTGATCTTATTTTTAACTTTATTATTTTCTAATTTTGCTGAATCCATTGCGGAAGGAAGAGGAAAAGCACAGGCTGAAAGTTTAAAAAAGACGCAAGAAAATATGACAGCTAGACGACTCTATTTTGACAATGATGGTCAGACCCTTCTTGAAGAAACTATTGAGGCCACAGCCTTGCAAAAAGGAGATATCGTTCTGGTTAAGGTAGGAGAATTAATTCCTGGTGACGGTGAAGTTATTGAAGGAATTGCTTCTGTAGACGAATCAGCTATTACAGGAGAGTCAGCTCCGGTGATCAAAGAACCTGGTGGTGATTTTGCTTTTGTAACAGGAGGGACAACTCTTGCTAGTGACTGGCTTAAGTTGAAAATGACCTCACGTGCTGGAGAGTCTTTCTTGGACAAAATGATTTCCTTGGTAGAGGGTGCTTCTCGGCAAAAAACCCCTAATGAAATTGCCTTGAATACTTTGCTAGTCAGCTTAACAATTATATTCTTAATGGTAATTGGAAGTTTGTACCCGATTGCTAGCGCTTTGCACATAAAGATTACAGTTACTACTCTTGTGGCATTGACCGTATGTTTAATTCCAACAACAATTGGAGGTCTGCTGTCAGCAATTGGAATTGCAGGTATGGATCGCGTTACACGGTTTAATGTGATTGCTATGTCAGGAAAAGCAGTGGAGTCTAGTGGTGATGTGGATACTATGATTTTGGACAAAACAGGAACCATTACCTTTGGAAATCGTATGGCTGCTCATTTTGTTCCTGTAGATGGTGTTAGTCAAGAGTCTTTAATAAGAGCAGCTATGCTAAGTTCTCTACAGGATGATACACCGGAAGGAAAATCAATTGTTAAGCTCGCTAAAGAATATGGGGCAAGTATTCCTCCTATTTCTGAAGATATGACCTTTATTGATTTTACTGCTCAAACACGAATGAGTGGGATAGACTTTGTTGATGGGGGAATGATACGTAAGGGTGCCACAGATGCTATAAGTCGCTATATTAAAGGTAAAGGTGGTGTGATTCCGAAAGATTTGAAGTCTATCAGTGAAAGAATTGCTTCAGCTGGGGGAACTCCACTGGCAGTAGTGGAGGGGCAGAATATTTTGGGAGTGATTGCTCTCAAGGATACCATCAAACCAGGTTTAGTTGAGCGTTTTGCTCGCCTACGGGCAATGGGAATTAAAACTATTATGTGTACCGGTGATAATCCTCTTACCGCTGCGACCATAGCTCAAGAAGCAGGCGTTGATAGCTTTATCGCTGAATGCAAGCCAGAAGATAAAATTGAAGCTATTAAAAAAGAACAACGCTTAGGAAAAGTTGTTGCGATGACAGGAGATGGGACTAATGATGCCCCAGCATTAGCTCAGGCAGATGTCGGTATTGCTATGAATTCTGGAACAAGTGCTGCTAAAGAAGCTGCTAATATGGTGGATTTAGATAGCGATCCAACCAAGATTCTGGATATCGTTGAAATTGGAAAGCAATTATTAATGACGCGAGGAGCTTTAACCACTTTTTCAATTGCTAATGATATTGCCAAATACTTTGCCATTATTCCAGCTATTTTTATGCCCAGTATCCCCCAAATGCAATCGTTAAATATCATGTCATTATCAACGTCTTCCAGCGCAATTTTATCGGCTCTGATTTTCAATGCCATTATTATTCCTCTTCTAATTCCGATTGCGATGAAAGGAGTTTCTTATAAGCCTCAAAGGTCAGAAAAAGTTTTGGCTCATAACATGCTGATTTATGGTTTGGGTGGAGTCTTCATCCCGTTTATTGGAATTAAAATCATTGATATGAGTATTACTCCATTATTGTATCTATTGGGTTTATCCTGATAAGATTAGTTTAATATAATATAATATTTAGAGGAATAAGATTGAAACTTATCTACATTGCTTTACGTTTAAAAGAATCAGTGTCTTTTCCTTGGGTTGAACATGAAAGGAATGAATAACAATCATGAGAAAAATATTTATACATATCAGACGTTCTGTCCGACTAAGTCTTTTATTTGGGGCGGTTTGTGGATTATTTTACCCTTTGCTGATTACCGGATTAGGGCAGTTTATTTTTCCTGTTCAAGCCAATGGTAGTCAAATTAAGCAGGATGGGAAGCTTATTGGATCGGCTTTAATTGGGCAAGAATTTTCGTCAGCTGCTTTTCTGCATGGTAGACCATCTGCTATTCAGTATAATACTTACCTTAGCGAAGGAGACCCAAGTGGACAAAGGCGGGATATTACTTCTGGTTCCCAAAATCTGGCTCCTAGTAATCCTGAACTAAAAGTACGTGTTCAAAAGGAACTGTCTCTTCTCATAGAAGAAAACCCAACTATTTCAATCAGAGATATCCCTGCTGATTTGGTAACAACATCGGCTTCGGGATTGGATCCAGAAATCAGTCCAGAAAGTGCTAAACTACAACTCCCCCGTATTTCTAAGACAACAGGTATTAGCTTGCCTAGACTGGAAGAAATCATTGACAAGCATACAGTAACAAAAATTTTTGGATTTCTAGGTGAAGATAGGGTGTCTGTGTTAAAAGTTAACATCGATATTGTGAAGGAACTGAACTAACACCGCTGTAAAAGTTATACGGGTATTATTGCAAGTAATTAGTAGTGAGAGGTACGCCTATTACAAAAAAAGGGATAAAAAAGAACTCTTACTTCCTAGACTATATAATCTGATGAGTATCTTACAGATAGAGAAAGGAAGTTGGCATTTATTTATGAACTACTTTTAGCTGGTTTGAGATTTGTGACAAACTCATTTCACTGAAGAATTGTCAATCGAAAGTGATGATGTCCCAAAAAAAATGGTGAGATTGAGGGCAATTATTTTGATTTCATTTGATGCGAGGAACCCTTGAAGCTATTTTGTCAGCTAAACCAAGGCTAGTCTTAGACTTGGCTCTCCAGCCTCTTATCAAATGAAATGCTTGTCTTAGACTCCTTACTTTCTCTCTCCTAAATGTAAGGGATAGAGTGATTTTCTTTAAGGAAAAGCTTCCCATTTAGCGAGAAATAGCTTATACTTGTAGATGAGGAGAATTAAGCTCCTCACTAGTAAACTCTTCATAATCCTTTTTATTTTTCTGAAGATATTGTTTGAAAGATGTGAGTTTCCACGGATGGGTTTGTGGAGGGATATACTTGCGTCTTTCTTTTTTTGTTCTGGTTCTGGTTCAAAGTTTTTCGAATAGAGTTCATGAACTAGTAGCTCCTTTGTATGATAGATTTTGTCAGCAATATTGAGGTAGATGCCACCATCAAATGCTTTTATAACGAATGCTTTCGTCTTTCTGATGAAATAGACTTCTTTTCCTTTTTGTTGATAGGCTAGTAGCAGACGATTGATTTGTCTTTCGGAAAGGTTGAGTTCGCCACAGGTTCGATTATTTGTTTTCTTTCCTTGGATTATAGCTTTTATCACAAGATATTTTTTCGTTTCATTCATATTTAGCTGGATACTTTTCATATGACTATTCTAGCAAATGGGACATTTTCACGTTCGATTTACTAAAGACATTATCACATTCGGATTACAAAAACAGAAAAAATAAACTGTTTTTCCTTGCAAAATT
>NZ_VMML01000047.1:9922-11683 GCF_013277175.1 Streptococcus sp. 3167
GGGGGGGGGTGGTATAATAGCTGCTAGACTGTATATTCTTCATAGGAGGTACAGTGGGGTAAATAGTCGTAAGTTGCTATTTATATATTATTGTCAATTGAAGAGGAAAATGACATGTTTTCTTCAATCATATCTTTAAATTTAAAGGAGAAAGAGTTATGGATTTTAGAAAGTGTAACAGAGAAAAGGTCTTCCGTTACTCCATTCGTAAGTACCACTTTGGTGCCGCCAGTGTCGCGGTTGCCGCATTGATGTTTTTAGGAGCACGAGCTAGTGTTGTTCAGGCGGATACTACAGTAAATGCTACAGAGGTGTCTCTTGAGAGTTCTGATCCTAAATCGGATCCAGCTGCGGAGGGAGCTAGTGAAGCTTCGAATGGAAGTGAGCGAAGTGCTGATGAAACAAGTAATTCTGTTCAGCGTACTCCTGTTGGCAGTGATAGGGACGCTTCTCCATCAAGCAATAATGGGGAAAGTTCTGAAGGGTCAGATAGAAGCAGCAGTAGTGCCGTTAGCGGAAGGGATAGAGGTGCTGAAGAGACGAGTAACTCTGGTCAGAATGCTCCTGTTAGAAGAGCTAGGAGTGTCGGGGAAGACCGGGCATCAAGCTTGAATGGGGACTATTCATATAATGTTGATCAAGCACCAGTCCCAGATTCAAAAATTAATGATTTTGATTATTTGTTGAGTCGTTGGTATGATGGAATGTTTCATTGGCTGAATGCTAATAGTCATGGTGATGTTTATGAACTTTATACGAATTCCTTTGATGAACAAAAGATAAGACGGAAAGATCGTAATAGAAATAGACATGTGGATAAACTATATAGAGACGATGCAACGACAGATAGTAGTAAATTAAACATTTTCAATTTATATCCAAAGGCTGAGTATGTGAGTCTTTCGATTGTTCCTAATGGAGGTGGTGAAGCTCGCTTAACAGTGGTAGAAGCTGGGGGAAAAGTATTAGATACTATTCCAATACCAGCGAAAGATTTGTGGATAAAACAAAGCGAGTATGATAAACGTGAAAAGCAGAGACAATCCATCGACAAGTCTGCCTTGAAAGCTGAAATTGCGAAAGAAGGTGCAACAAAAGCTGACGATGTGAAGTACTACAACGGAAGTGCAGAGAAGAAAGCAGCCTATGACAAAGCCGTAGAAGATGGTAAGCAAGTCTTAGAAGACCCGAATGCCACACAAGAAGCTGTCAATAACGCTAAGAAAGCCATTG
Source organism: Streptococcus sp. 3167 (assembly GCF_013277175.1). Taxonomy (NCBI): domain Bacteria; kingdom Bacillati; phylum Bacillota; class Bacilli; order Lactobacillales; family Streptococcaceae; genus Streptococcus; species Streptococcus sp. 3167. The sequence goes on from NZ_VMML01000047.1 coordinate 11,156, forward strand.
AAGACGCCAAAGGTGAGTTGGATGGAACAGCAACAGATAAGAGCGGACTAACTCCAGTTGCGACAACTGATGCCGAAACAACCAAAACAACGGATGCGAAGTACTACAACGGAAGTGCAGAGAAGAAAGCAGCCTATGACAAAGCCGTAGAAGATGGTAAGAAAGTCTTAGAAGACCCGAATGCCACACAAGCAGAAGTAGATGCAGCGAAACAAGCTATCCAAACGGCTAAAGAGCAGTTAGATGGACAAGCAACAAGTAAAGATGAGTTGAAAGCTGAAATTGCGAAAGAAGCTGCAACAAAAGCTGACGCCAAGTACACGAATGCAGACCAAGCTAAGCGTACTGCCTACGACGAAGCTCTTAAAGCGGCAAAAGCTGTAGATGCTAAGCCAGATGCAAGTCAAGCAGAAGTTGAGAAAGCTAAGAATGACTTAGTTGCGGCAGCGGCAGCCTTGAATGGACAAGCAACAAGTAAAGATGAGTTGAAAGCTGAAATTGCGAAAGAAGCTGCAACAAAAGCTGACG
>NZ_VMML01000048.1:0-73705 GCF_013277175.1 Streptococcus sp. 3167
AACTCTTACTATTATACAGGCTTTTCTAACTTTGTCAACACCTTTTTCTAATTTTTTTCATTTTTTTTGCATGAATTCCTAATGAGTACGGATGTCAAACTCTTTAAACACAATACGTAAGTCCTTTAGCACTCTTTGACGACCTCGGAATCGTTCATTTCTTAAGACGCGTTCTAGTTCTTCTTGTTTCTCTTTACTTTGTTTGTTTCTATAATCTCTTAGTGTTTCATGAAAGAGATAATAATCGTCTAGCCAGAGACCTCCCTCACTTATACGATGACTGATTTCACCCACTTCTTCATAGGGTTCTTTATTATATCTTCGTTTGTGGCTTTCTTGCTTACGGATATAGTCTAAAATTCGATTTCGAAACTTGGTTTTGAAATATTGCCTTAAACGAGGGATATCTTCTACCAATTCTTCTTCTCTACTAATCAATTCATGTAAGCAAATCATTCCCTCTTGGTCCCAGTCCGATAGCTCCCACAAATGAAGGTAATATTCATTTCTACACTTGTATACAATTCCTTGGACTTCTTCATATAATTCTTTAATCATAATATTCCCCTTTCTGTTTACAGTCTAACAGATTCAGAAACACTTTTAGCAAATTTCATCCATTCTGCTCCCTAAACCGTCTAAACTGCACAAAAAAGAGAGGTCTTGCCTCTCTCAGGGTTATAATTCTGCGATTTGGTTTAGGTTTACTTCTGCAACTGTGTCATTACCAAACATAGAGATAATCATTTTCACTTTGTTATTATCAATTTCTGTAATCTTACCAGTGTAATCTGCAAAAGCACCATCAATAATACGTACGGTTTGACCAACCTCAACATCGAAATCAAATTCTTGAACAGTTTGTCCCATAGATACCAAAATGTCACGAATTTCTTGTTCCAATAATGGAGTTGGTTTTGATCTGTTGCCGTGTGATCCTACGAATCCTGTAACGTTTGGTGTGTTTCGCACAACAAACCAAGCTTCATCTGTCATGACCATTTCTACAAGAACATAACCTGGAAATCGATTTTCTTCTACTTCTTTTCTCTTTCCATTTTTTTCAACTTGCACTGTTTGCGTTGGAATTTCAACACGTAAAATATTATCCAACATATTGTAGGTTTGCGCACGTTGCAATAGATTTTCTTTTACCTTATTTTCATAACCAGAATAAGTTTGTAAAACAAACCACCCTTTATCAAAACTATCCATGATATTTCCTTTCATAAATAGAAGATTTCTAGTGTAATTAACTCCACTAACCTTCTAAAAAATGTTAATAAATCGAATCAAACCTGAAACAATCAACTGGTCAAAAATGTAAATAATTACTACAAAGAAAGCTGTGTATTCCATAATAGAACGAAAATCTCTCCAGCTTTCCTTGCGAGTTGGCCATGTTGTGTCTTTAAGAAGTCTAAAAATATCTCCAATAAAACGCATCGCTCTCTCCTATCTCGTTTCTCTGTGTGTAGTGTACTTGCCACAATGTTTACAAAATTTATTTACTTCTAGTCGTGTAGGCTTGGGGGTTCCACTGATCTTGATTGAATAGTTTCTCGAACCACAAACCGCACAAGCTAGGCTTGCTTTTTTTAGTGCCATAACGCCTCCATCTTATCTATTATAACAAGAAAGCTAGGCTTTGACAAGCATCTTAGCGAAATAGATTGACTACCGAATCCCATATTGTTTGAGCCTTTTCCTTAATCTTCGCATCCGAGATAGCCCGACTAGCCTCATCTACTAGACTTTGCGCACGTCCTCGAATATCAGACAAATTATCATCTGTCTGGCTATTATCATTGGTTTGTACTTGTCTTTTTGTATTGGCTGGTGCAATTCCATTTTGCTTATAAGCATTTTCAACCGTAAAGGTACTTCCTGGCGTATAAGGTAAAATGGTATTTGCAATATTTCTAAAGACATGGGCTGCACCGTTTGAAGTAGAACCTGCTAGATAGTGATTTTCATCAGTGGTCGGAAAACCAAGCCAATGACTAATCACCACATCAGGAGTATAACCAATCACCCACTGGTCACTTGTGTACTCCGGATTGAAAACTGCTTCAGTTGTTCCAGTTTTCCCTGCCATGACATAGTCTGCAGGCGATGAACTAATACCGGTTCCGTTAGTGAATGTCCCCAACATCATACTGGTCATCTTGTCAGCTACAGACTTATCAATCACCCGTTTTTGTGAATTTTTATGGCTCGCAATGACCTGACCACTAGCATTTTCAATTCTACTAATAAAATGAGCTTCAGGCATTAAACCTTCATTTGCAAAGGCTGCATATGCTTGAGCCATTTGCAGAGGATTGGTTTCGACGCCACTTCCCAAGGCGACACCAAGAACACGGTCGACCTTATCCATGTTGAGTCCAAATTTTTCGCCTGCCTCAAAAGCCTTATCAACACCCAAATCATTAACAGTAGCAACAGCAGGTAGATTAAGCGATTCTGCCAAGGCTTGATACATGGGAACTTCTCGACTCTTTTTAATTCCTGCATAGTTATCAACCTTATAGCTGTCATACTGCATGGTATGGTTATCCAAGAGCTTATTCAAAGCCCAACCTGCTTCAACTGCTGGCGTATAAACAACTAAAGGCTTAATTGTAGAGCCAGGGCTACGTTTTGATTGAGTTGCATAGTTGAAATTCCGGAATCCAGTTTTATCATTGTCAGCAATCTGACCGACAACCCCACGAACTCCACCTGTTTTCGGTTCGAGAGCTACACTTCCTGATTGAGCAAATGTTCCATCCTCTGCCCTCGGAAATAGCGCTGTGTTTTCATAAACAACCTGCATATTTGCTTGGTAGTTTTGGTCCAGCTCTGTATAAATGCGGTAGCCATTATTGACAATTTCTTCCTCTGTTAGATTATACTTAGAAACAGCTTCATTAACAACCGCATCAAAGTAAGAAGGATAGCGGTAATCTGAGATTTTTCCTTCATACTTATCGTGCAATTGCGAAGTCATATCAACTTCTGCAGCTTCGGTTTCTTGGTTTTTATCAATATATCCTGCTGCAACCATATTTTGTAAGACAGTGTCGCGACGATTAGTTGAATCTTCTACGGAATTCAAAGGATTATACAATTCCGGCCCCTTCAGCATCCCTGCCAGAGCCGCAGCTTGATCCAAACTCACTTCTGATGCAGAAACTCCAAAGTATTTCTTACTCGCATCTTCTACACCCCACACACCATTTCCAAAATAGGCATTGTTAAGGTACATGGTTAAGATCTGATCCTTACTATATTTTTTTGTTAATTCTAAGGCAAGGAAAAATTCTTTCGCTTTTCTCTCAACAGTTTGACCCTGTGACAAATAGGCGTTTTTAGCCAGCTGCTGGGTAATAGTAGAGCCACCACCTGAACGACCAGCAGTGACAATCGCCAAGAAGAAACGACCATAGTTAATCCCATCATTTTTATAGAAAGAACGGTCTTCTGTCGCAATAACAGCATTCTGCAAGTTTTTACTGATGTCAGTCAGTTCAACGTAGGTTCCCTTTTGACCAGACAAGGCACCAGCCTCTTTTTCTTCACGGTCAAAAATGATAGTCCGAGTTTTCAAGGAATTTTGCAAATCATTGACATTGGTTGACTTGGCTACAGCAAACAAATAGGTTCCAACTAGCAAGCCTGCACTCAAACCTAGTATAAGGACAATCTTTGTTAGATGATAACGACGCCAAAATTTTCGAATTGGACCTACTTGGGCCAATTTTTTTCGATCACTACGAGAGCGACGTAGGCTAGTAGAATCAGAGTCCTCTAGTTCACTTGTTTCTTTTTTAAAAAGAGAAAGAAATTTCTCGAATAATTTATCTAATTTCATGCGTTTATTTTATCATCTTCATCATAGGAAGACAAGAATTTAGCTATTTCCTATCCAAATAGGGCTTTTTTTGTTACAATATCTGTATGCAATTCACATTTACATTACCAGACTCTCTACCTCAAATGACGGTAAAGCAATTACTGGAGGAGCAACTCCTCATCCCTAGAAAAATCCGTCATTTTTTAAGAATCAAGAAACACATTTTGATTAATCAGCGAGAAGTTCATTGGAACGAGATGGTAAGTCCTGGAGATGTTTGCCAGTTGACTTTTGACGAGGAAGATTATCCCGAAAAAGAAATCCCTTGGGGCAACCCAGACTTAGTGCAGGAAGTTTATCAAGATCAACACTTGATTATTGTCAACAAACCAGAGGGGATGAAAACCCACGGTAATCAGCCGAACGAAATCGCCCTTCTTAACCATGTCAGTGCCTATGTTGGCCAAACCTGCTATGTCGTTCATCGTCTGGACATGGAAACCAGTGGTTTAGTTCTCTTTGCCAAAAATCCTTTTATCCTACCTATTCTCAATCGCTTATTGGAGAAAAAAGAGATTTCTAGGGAATATTGGGCACTCGTTGACGGAAATATCAGCAGCAAAGAACTTGTTTTCAAAGACAAAATCGGACGTGATCGCCATGATCGTAGAAAAAGAATAGTTGATACAAAAAATGGGCAATATGCCGAAACGCATGTAAGCAGATTAAAGCAATTTCCAAACAAAACTTCCTTGGTTCGTTGCAAACTAAAAACAGGGCGAACCCATCAGATTCGTGTGCACCTTTCGCATCATAACTTCCCTATTTTGGGCGACCCTCTCTATAACAGCAATTCAAAGACTAGTCGGCTTATGCTTCATGCCTTCCGACTTTCCTTTACCCATCCGCTTACTCTAGAGAAATTAAGCTTCACTACCCTATCAGATACTTTTGAAAAAGAATTAAAAAAGAATGGATGATTGTGTCATCCATTTTTTCATATAAGAAAAGCAAGACCAGAGGCCTTGCTTTTTATCGACTCATGAATTATTTAGCGATTTTTGCGAAGTATTCAAGAGTACGAACAAGTTGTGCAGTGTATGACATTTCGTTGTCGTACCATGATACAACTTTAACCAATTGTTTACCGTCAACGTCAAGAACTTTAGTTTGAGTTGCGTCAAACAATGAACCGTAAGACATACCTAGGATATCTGAAGATACGATTGGATCTTCAGTGTATCCGTATGATTCGTTTGAAGCTGCTTTCATAGCTGCGTTCACTTCGTCAACAGTAACGTTCTTTTCAAGAACTGCTACCAACTCAGTTACAGAACCTGCTGGAACAGGAACACGTTGAGCAGCTCCGTCCAATTTACCGTTCAATTCTGGGATTACAAGACCGATAGCTTTTGCAGCACCAGTTGAGTTAGGAACGATGTTTACAGCACCAGCGCGAGCACGGCGAAGGTCACCACCACGGTGTGGTCCGTCAAGGATCATTTGGTCACCAGTGTAAGCGTGGATAGTAGTCATCAATCCTTCTACAACACCAAAGTTGTCTTGAAGAGCTTTAGCCATTGGAGCCAAGCAGTTTGTAGTACATGAAGCACCTGAGATAACTGTTTCAGTACCGTCAAGAACGTCGTGGTTAGTGTTGAATACAACTGTTTTAACGTCGTTTCCACCAGGAGCAGTGATAACAACTTTTTTAGCTCCACCAGCGTGCAAGTGTTTTTCAGCAGCTGCTTTCTTAGCAAAGAAACCAGTAGCTTCAAGAACGATTTCTACACCGTCGTTAGCCCAGTCGATTTGTTCTGGATCACGTTCAGCAGAAACTTTGATGAATTTACCGTTAACTTCAAATCCACCTTCTTTAACTTCAACAGTACCGTCGAAACGACCTTGAGTTGTGTCGTATTTCAACAAGTGTGCAAGCATAACTGGATCTGTAAGGTCGTTGATACGAGTAACTTCAACACCTTCTACGTTTTGGATACGACGGAAAGCAAGACGACCGATACGTCCGAAACCGTTAATACCAACTTTAACTACCATTAGTGATTTCCTCCTTATGAAAATCATGAAATTTTTATTGTGAAAAGAGTAACTTGAATCACTACAAATCACCTTTCAACAAACCTATTATATAACTATTTGAGTTGAATTGCAAGTACGGGCATTGTTTTTCTATGTTAGTTTCTTTTTGGGAGACGATAATCTAGTAACACCCTTGACTATTCATAGCGTAGCGATTCTACAGGATCCATTTTACTAATTTTACGTGCTGGGAAGTAGGCTGAGACATAACCAAGTAATAGAGCGAAAACTAGAGTTCCTAAAACAGATAACAAATTTAATTCAAAAACCTTAGTGATGGATGGGTAAAAGTGACTTACAATCGCATTCGCCAAACTTCCCACCCCTTGTGCAACCAAAAATGCCAGCAGCAAGGCGATTCCTACAATCCAGATAGCCTCGTAAATAAAAATTCCTTTGACATCACGATTTTGATAACCAACTGCCTTCATGACACCTATTTCCTTAGAACGTTGCATGATATTGATGTAAATAATGATACCAATCATGACCGCTGCTACCACAATAGCTTGTGATGAAAGTACAATCAACAATCCCTGAATGACACGAATAAAAGTAATCACAATATCAAGAACCTTCTGTTGAGAAAGAACAGTATACTTCTTGTTTTTCTGTAATTCTTCTGTTATCGCTTTTGTTTGTGATGGATCTTTGAGTTCCAAGATAAAATAAGATACAGCTTTTGTAAATCCAGCTTCTTTCAAAATCGTTTCCATTTGATGAGACGGCATGAAACTGTTGCTGTCCTCCAGGTCATCTTCATCATTGATCACACGTACAATCTTTGTTTGAAATTGAGCAGTCTTGCTAGCTTCAGCAGCATTTTCTACAATGCTGGCTGAGACTGATTTGCCAATAACATCACTAGCTGTCAGATTTTTTCCTGTCTGTTCATTCCAATTTTTTAGTAAACTGCTTGGAATCGTCAAGCCCTGTTCATTTGAATCAGTATAGAGGGAACCGGCTAATACTTTGTCCGCCTCATTACTACTAACAGAAATACTTGTATCCTCATATAGACTCACTACTTGAGCATAAGAAGGCATCGTTTGACTCAGATCCATTTCTTGACCATCTATAGTCATATTTGACATGATCATCCCAAAAGGACTCTCCAAATATTTAATAGCTTCTTTGCCAACTGTATCCGTGATATAGTTCTTATCATCTTGGTTCAAAAAGCCTCGTCCAACATTTTTTGTGTTTAAAGCAATCTGAACTTGAGAAGGGATTTGACCTCCATTCGTATTTTCATCAATCATCGAAATCAATGCATTTCCCAAGCCGAAAGAAATTAAGACTCCTACAAAACCGATTGAGGTTGCTAGCGCAATCAATAGGTTACGCCACTTTCTTTCCAGAAAGTTATTTAAAGAAAGTTTGAATTTATTTTTCAATGATAATCCTTTATTTTTTGACTTCTTCAACAACTTCACCATCCTTCATTTTGATAATCACGTCTGCATATTCAGCAACCTCTGGATTATGGGTTACAATCAATACTGTTTTCCCTGTTTGGGCTAATTTTTTAAACACTTCCAATACCATTTCTTGGGATTGAGAATCCAGCGAACCCGTTGGCTCATCTGCTACAATCATATCAGGCTGATTTACCAGTGCACGCGCGATTGCTACGCGTTGCTTTTGCCCGCCAGAAAGCTGTTTAACATTTTTAGCCATAAAAGTCTCCATGCCCAAGTTACTTAATTGCTCCTTTGCAATCATTGTCATCTCCCTGTCAGATAAATCTTTGACATAGAGAGGTAGCTTGACATTGTCTAAGACAGACTGATGAGGAATGAGGTTAAAGTTTTGAAACACAAATCCAATCTTATCTTTACGAAATTGAGTTAGTTCAATCTCTGATAAGTCACGGAGGGATTCCCCTTTAAAGTCTAAAATTCCCTCGTACTCCCTATCTAAACCACTGATAATATTTAATAGACTGGTTTTGCCACATCCTGACGGACCATAAATCGCAGTGATTTTCCCTTCAGCAATCTGCAGGTTAATATTTCTTAGAGCCTGCTCTTTCTGTTTGCCGTCCAAAGCGTAAAATTTTGAAATATTTTTAATGGATAAAATGGACATTCTTTCCCCCTTGTTTAAAACTGTTATCGTCATACATCATACTGATAGAAAATCTTTCAAGTTGCATCAGCACCGATTGACCCTATGGGCCTACTAGCTTAGAATTTTTTCTCTATTGCCTAGTTTGCTTCTGGATGTATAGCAAGTAATACTCTTCGAAAATCTCTTCAAACCACGTCAACGTCGCCTTGCCGTACTCAAGTACAGCCTGCGGCTAGTTTCCTAGTTTGCTCTTTGATTTTCATTGAGTATAAAATTCATTGTAACAAAAAAGCGGCATTTCCTCAATGACAGAAATGTCACTCCTATAAACTCTTTAACGATATCTTTCTAGATCCTCGCTCCATTCATTATCTAAACTAACGATTAACTTCTCATTGCCAAACATCCTCGCCATCATTTTTGCTTCTTCATACTTTTGTTTGGCTGTATCATAATCCGTCTGAATATAATATTTCCACTCCACCATCAAGACAATCGGTTGTTTTTGAAAATCTCGTGTTTTCTGCCCTATTTTATTTAAGGTCTCGACTGCCCTCTTAAAATAATGAAGCAACCCCATAATCTCTATACAAGTTAAAGAAGCTAACAAGGAGTCTCTAAGTAAGTCCAAACAATCGAACTCTATCTTATCAACCTGAGAACTTAATTTATCATGAAAACAAAGAATAGTTTCATGCTCAGACTTTTTTATCTCACCCTCGTTTAAACCATCCATTAACTGACAAAGAAAATACAGTCTCAATTTCAACAATTCCTCAGCCCTATATACATCTCTGGATAGTAAGTCTTGAAGACTGTCCTCAATCACACTGCTTCCATATAAGGAATTACTAGTCGCTCTCACTTCATCTATGGCTTGAAGACAATCCACTACCACTTTCTCATCACGTGGCAAATCATCATAAAAACACTCAAAAATCTCATCGAAATATTCTTCCTTTTGTTCCTGCAACTCCTTGTCTCCGTAGTCAGGATGATGTAAAAGAAAGTACTTTAATTCTTGGTAACGCTTCGGTAATTCCTTATAATCTGGCATCAAGACGTAGGACGGAATTTCTAGTCTATCTGCAATATATTCTAGTGTTTTTATCGTCGGGCGAAATTCTCCTTTTTCTATCCGCACCAGCTGACGGACTGATAATTCAGACTCATCCCCGCAAAAAACTGGACGACTAAGTCCTTTTTCTTCTCTTAAGCCTCTTACTTTTTCACCAAAACTGTTCATTCCTTCGGTTTTCTCCTATATTTTAAAAATATAATTTTTTATATTCTATCATAGTTTGGTGAAAACGACAAAAAAGAGACAGGAAATTCCTGCCTCTAGGCTGATAACAATTATTTACGGCGTCCTGGTCTTTCTTTGTAACCATAGTAAGAATCTTCGATGATTTCTTGCATATGGTCAACCATTGGAAGACGTGGGTTAGCTGGTGAACATTGGTCTTCGTAAGCAAGGAAGGCCAATTCACGAGAATGTTCTTTCCATTCTTTTTCATCAATTCCTTGTGCTTTGAAGTTCATTTGGATACCTACGCGCTCACCAAGTTCGTAGACAGCTTTTGCGTAAGATTCCACACCTTCTTCTGGAGTAGAAGCTGGAAGTCCAAGCATGCGTGCGATATCTTGGTATTTTTCATCTGCACGGTAGTAGTTGTACTTAGGCCATGTTGCTGTCTTAGCTGGACGTGTACCGTTGTAGCGGATGACGTATGGAAGCAAGATAGCATTAGTACGACCGTGGATTGTGTGGAATTGGGCACCAATCTTATGGGCCATTGAGTGAGAAATACCTAGGAAGGCATTTGCAAAGGTCATACCAGCAATAGTTGAAGCGTTATGCATTTTCTCACGTGAGTGGAAGTCTGCATTCTTAACTGAGCTTTCAAGGTTTTCGAATACAAGTTTGATGGCTTGAAGTGCAAGACCATCAGTGTAGTCGCTAGCCATTTGTGATACGTAAGCTTCAGTCGCGTGAGTCAATACGTCCATACCAGTGTCCGCAGCAACAAATCCAGGAACTGTCAATACCAAAGCAGGGTCTACGATTGCCACAGTTGGTGTCAATGAGTAGTCAGCGATTGGGTATTTACGGTTGTTTGCTTTATCAGAGATAACGGCAAATGGTGTTACTTCAGACCCTGTACCAGATGTAGTTGGAATCGCGATGAATTTAGTCTTCTTACCAAGCAATGGGAATTTGAAGGCACGTTTACGGATATCCATGAATTTTTGAACAAGGTCACGGAAGTCCACTTCTGGTTGTTCGTAGAAGAGCCACATTACTTTAGCAGCATCCATTGGAGATCCACCACCAAGAGCGATGATTGTATCTGGTTTGAAGGCACGCATAATCTCAGTACCACGGTTTACAGTTGTGATATCTGGATCTGGTTCTACATCAGCAAAGATTTGGTAAACAACCTTATTGCGACGAAGGTCAAGTTGTTCGATGATACGATCAAGGAAACCAAGCTCTACCATGGCATGGTCAGTAACGATCATGACACGTTCAACGTCACGACATTTTTGAAGGTATTGAATTGAATCACGTTCAAAGTATGTTTTTGAAGGAAGTTTCATCCATTGCATGTTATTTCTCCGTCTTCCGACTTTTTTGATGTTCAAGAGGTTAATGGCACTAACGTTATCCCCAACTGAGTTGCGTCCGTAAGAACCACATCCAAGTGTCAATGATGGCAAGAAGGCATTGTAAACGTCCCCGATACCACCGAAAGTAGAAGGTGAGTTACATATAACACGAATAGCTTTAACAGCTTTACCAAATTCTTTAGTCAATTCTTCGTCAGCTGTGTGGATGGCTGCTGAGTGCCCAAGACCGTTAAATTCAACCATTTGACGAGCCTTAGTAATACCATCTTCACGGCTTTCAGATTTTAAAACTGCGATAACTGGTGACAATTTTTCACGAGTCAATGGCTCATTTTCACCAACTTCTTTACATTCAGCAGCAAGAATGTTTGTTCCTTCTGGAACTGTAAATCCTGCTTGCTCTGCAATCCAAGTTGCTGGTTTACCAACGATGTCAGCGTTCAATTTCGCGCCAGCACAGTTTTTGCTGTTTGCTTTCACGCCGAAGCAGAACTCTTCAAGAAGAGTTTTTTCTTTTTTGTTTACAAAGTAAGTGTGGTAAGATTTGAACTCTGCTACAAATTCATCGTAAATTTCTTTATCAATGATAACTGCTTGTTCAGATGCACAGACCATACCGTTATCAAATGATTTAGACATAACAATATCGTGTGCAGCTTGACGGATATTTGCTGATTTTTCAACATAAGCTGGAACGTTTCCGGCACCTACCCCAAGAGCTGGTTTACCACATGAGTAAGCCGCTTTAACCATGGCATTACCACCAGTTGCAAGAATTGTCGCAACACCTTCGTGGTTCATAAGGGCACTTGTTGCTTCCATAGATGGTTGAGTAATCCATTGCACACAGTTTTCAGGAGCACCAGCTGCGATAGCTGCATCACGAACGATTTGAGCTGCGTGAGCTGATGACTCTTGAGCTGATGGGTGGAAGGCAAAGACGATTGGATTACGTGTTTTCAAAGCAATCAATGATTTGAAAATAGCTGTTGAAGTTGGGTTGGTTGTTGGAGTAATACCACAAACAACACCAACTGGTTCAGCAATAAGAGTCAATCCTGTTACATCGTCTTCTTCGATAACGCCAACTGTCTTAGTGTGGCGCATGTTGTTTACTACGTGTTCACAGGCAAACAAGTTCTTAGTTGCTTTATCTTCAAATACACCACGTCCTGTTTCTTCAAAGGCATGTAAAGCCAATTCTCCGTGGGCATCCAAAGCTGCTACTGATGCTTTGGCAACGATGTAGTCAACTTGCTCTTGATCCAATTTACGCATTTCTTCAAGGGCAACTAGAGCTTTTTGAACCAACTCATCTACGTGTTTTTCAGCAACGAGTTTCTTTTCCTCTGGTGTCACAGTTTTTTTATCAGCCATATTTTCCTCCATAGCTTTCAAGGATCGATATCCTTTGTTAATTTTTTCACAAGTTTATTATAACGCATTATTTCAACTTTGTAAACAGTTTCATAAACATTTCACAAAGAATTTTTAAACTCTTGTGAAACTTTTCTCATTTTCTTTTCTTATCAGGTTTTATCTTTGAAGTTTGTGAAATTTATTTCAAATATTTTTTATTTCACAAACTTGCTTGGAAGAGGGATTTGGAAAGAAAAGGATTTGCAAGTAAGCGCTTACTTAAAACTTCTAACAATACCTCCTTTGATAAGGAGGCTTTATTTTTGTTGAAAAACCCCTTGTTTAAAAGTCCCTTCATAAACAACTTCTTGTTCTGTTGTTAGTTTTCCTTTTCCTTCAGCCTGACCATTTACAAAATCACCTTCGTAGGTCCAACCTTCTTTAGATTGAAAAGTACCTTTTCCATTGAAGGCTCCATTGTTGAAGCCACCTGTATATTGGTCTCCATTTTGGAAGGTAATGGTACCTTGCCCATTCATTTTACCACGGACAAGACTGCCATCGTAAACAATCGTTCCATTATCAAGCTTTAGAACACCTTTTCCGGGAATATTTAGAAAAAAGACGAGTACAGCACAAAAAACAATGGTAACTACTGCTAAAAGCTCTAAACGTGGACGAGTCAGATACACTCGATACTTTTCATAAAAATTCTTAAGATTTTCCACCTTCACTCTCCTTTTCTAAACGTTCTAGCCAAACTTGACAGCCCTCTTGAACACGTCGATAGGTTTCCTCAAAATCTCCTGTATACCAAGGGTCTGGAACACTTTCAGATGCAAATGAGCAAATCTTATCTTGACAGTCTGCTGGACACATCTGACGTAAGTCAGAAATATTTGAAGCGTCCATTCCGATAATATAATCAAAGGCTTCAAAATCTTCCTTACTAATCTGAAGCGATGTCTTGTTCTTGTCATGAGGAATCTCATACTGTTGAAAAATTCCCTGAGTCCCCTTATGAATCGGATTGCCATGTTCCCAAGAGGAAGTTGCTCGACTTTGGATTTCGTAGTTATCTGTCATTGATTTCATAACAAACTCGGCCATAGGGCTACGGCAAATATTTCCCAGACAGACAAAGACTAATTTTTTCATCCCACTTCCTTTCTTTTATAGAAAAACGGGAGTTCGTGATCCCGTCTTATTTTTCAATTGCGCCTTCTAGTGAAGCTGTTTCTTTCAGCGGTAATACTGTCTTGATAGCAGCTAGTTCAAAAGTCAAGTAAACTCCATCTACGTCAAGAACAATTGTTCCCTTCTCCGTATCTACTTCATCGACTGTTCCATAAAGGCCCCCGATTGTAATCACTTCATAGCCTTTTTGTAATTTATTCAAGCTTTCCATACGCTTTTGTGCTTGTTTCTTTTGAGAGCGTTGCGTAAAGAACATCAAGCCCACCATAGCCACAAGAATGATTAAAAATGTATATTGTGATTCCATTATATTCTCCTTTGTCTTTTACATAGAACTACTATATCAAATTTCAGTTACTTTTACAAGATTGTACCTTGCTTTTCTAGTAAGAAAAACCAGAGCTTGCGCCCTGATTTTTAGGATTATTTCAAGTTTTGAACAACTTTTACAAGATTTTCTACAGTAAAGCCATATTCTGCCAATACTTTTGGTGCTGGGGCAGAGGCTCCGAAGGTATCAATACCTAGAACGGCACCATCAAGACCAACGTATTTGTACCAGCTTTGAGTTGCACCCATTTCGACTGCAACACGACGGCGGACTGCATTTGGAAGAATTTCTTCCTTGTATGCTGTATCTTGTTTATCAAAGACATCTGTAGATGGCATGCTGACTACGCGGACTTTTGCACCTTGACTAGCCAATTCTTTGGCAGCTGAGACAGCAAGATTAACCTCTGAACCTGTCGCAATCAAGATCGTATCAAAGTCTGCTGCATTTTCATAGACAACATAGGCACCTTTTGCAACCTTGTCGAAGTCTGTTCCATCTTCAACAATCAAGTTCTGGCGTGTCAAGACAAGGGCAGTTGGTGTTTTCTCACTTGTCACTGCAAGGTACCAAGCTGCTTGCGTTTCACGCGCATCTGCTGGACGGAAAACATTTAGATTTGGCATAGCACGAAGACCGGCTAAGTGTTCAACTGGTTCATGAGTTGGACCGTCTTCCCCAACTGCGATTGAATCGTGGGTAAAGACATAAGTCACAGGAAGTCCTTGTAAGGCTGACAAGCGAACAGCTGCTTTCACATAGTCAGAGAAGACGAAGAAAGTACCACCGTATACACGAAGTCCACCGTGAAGAGCCATCCCGTTCAAGATCGTTCCCATTGCAAATTCACGAACACCAAACTGAATGTTGCGGTTCAAGCGATTGGCATCGTCTTGAAGTCCGTCAGTCTTGATATAAGTCATGTTTGAGTGAGCTAGGTCAGCTGATCCACCTAGGAAGGTTGGTAATTTAGCTGCCACAACATTCAAGGCGTCTTGACTTGAATTACGAGTTGCTTGAGAAAAACCATTTTCTAAAGCTGGGAAGTCTGCTGGAGTCACTTCGACTGGATCACGTCCGTCGATGATGGCTTCTACTTCTGCAGCCAGTTCTGGATGAGCTTCTTTATAATCTGCAACTAATTTAGTCCAAGCTTGATAAGCTGATGCGCCACGGTCTGCAACATGTTCTTTGAAATCAGCATATACTTGTTCTGGAATTTCAAATGGTTCGTAGTCCCAACCGAGGGCTTGACGAGTTGATGCAGTTTCATCTGCTCCAAGAGGGGCGCCGTGTACAGCATTAGTTCCTTGTTTGTTTGGAGAACCGTATCCAATAACCGTCTTCACTTCAATCAAAGATGGCTTGCCTGAAGCTTTTGCTGTTTCGATAGCAGCATGGATGGCTTCCAAGTCTGTTCCATTTTCAACCAAGGCAGTATGCCAACCGTAGGCATTGTAACGGTCACGAACACTTTCTGTAAAGGAATCCTTTGTCTCACCATCCAAGTTGATATCATTTGAATCATAAAGAACAACCAACTTATCCAGTTTTTGCAAACCTGCGTATGAAGCTGCCTCGCTTGAGACACCTTCCATCAAGTCTCCGTCTCCACAGATAACGTAAGTATAGTGGTCAAAGATATTGTAGCCTTCACGGTTATATTTGGCTGCCAAGAAACGTTCTGCTTGGGCAAAACCAGTAGCAGTTGAAATCCCTTGCCCTAGAGGACCTGTCGTAGCATCAATCCCTGCCGTATGACCAAATTCTGGGTGACCTGGTGTTTTTGAACCCCATTGACGGAAGCTCTTGATTTCATCCATACTAACATCTTCAAAACCAGAAAGGTGAAGAAGAGCATAAAGGAGCATTGAACCATGACCTGCTGAAAGAATAAAGCGGTCGCGGTTAATCCAGTTTGGTTGAGCTGGATTGATATGAAGTTGTTTTGTAAAGAGGCTGTAAGCCATCGGAGCCGCTCCCATAACCACACCTGGATGACCTGAGTTGGCTTTGTTGATGGCGTCAATACCTAGGAAACGAATTGCATTAACAGATAGATTTGACATAGAATTTCCTTTCTATTTGAGGTGATTATTGAATCACACATTCTATTCTACTATTATATGAAAATTATCCGTATCATGCAACATACGGATAACCTCCAAAGAATATTTTTATATTATAGCAAAGCTTTAAATTGAATGTTAGAGTCTTGTTCAAAACAATCGTCAAAACCACGTGGATGATGGTATTCTACTAAGTGTTGATCTTGAGGATAAGTATACTTACCGCCAACTTCCCAGATAAATGGATGGAAATCGTATTGCAAGCGATCTTTTCGCATTTTCCAAAGTTCTAGAATCTCATTAGTAGAAGCCATGAAGTTAGACCAGATATCATAGTGAACTGGGATAATGACTTTGGTACGCAGATTTTCTGCCATACGAAGAAGGTCGATAGATGTCATTTTGTCTTGGATACCTACCGGATTTTCACCATAGTTATTCAAAGCAACATCAATTTTAAAGTCTTTACCATGTTTTGCAAAATAGTTTGAGAAGTGAGAATCTGCACCATGATAGATGGTTCCACCTGGTGTTTCAAAGATATAGTTAACAGCCTTTTGAGCCATTTCTTCATCTGTAACAGCCAAGCCAGCAAGTTCACCGCCTGTCTCATCAGCACCGTTCACTGGGAGAGTTACCAAGCAAGTACGGTCAAATGATTCTACTGCATGAATCTTCATATCTTTTAATTCGATAGTGTCACCTGGCTTCACAACGATGATACGTTCTTTTGGAACCCCCCATCCTTCCCAGATTCGTCCACAGTGGTAAGGACCGATAAACTTAACATGCTCTAACTTAGGATTGTTGAGAATTGCTGCAGCTGTGTATGGGTCGATATGATCACTGTGGAAGTGTGAAACTAAGTAATAGTCTAGTTCGTTGATAGCAAATGGATCGATAACCATTGGCTGAACACGCAAGTTTGGTTGCAACTTACGAACACCTGCCATATTTGCCATTTGGTGCCCACGAACCATATCTTTCACTTTTTTGGTTGATTTTCCACGGTTTGACCAAAGGTCCATGACAACGTTAGCACCAGCTGGTGTCTTAATCCAAGTACCACAGTTGCCTAGCCACCACATGGCAAAGTTGCCTTCAGGTACGACTTCTTCTTCGATTTCTTCGTTCAACCAGGTTCCCCACTCTGGGAAAGTGGCTAAAATCCATGACTCTCTTGTAATTTCTTTGACGTTTGGCATATGTCGCCTCCTTTGGATATAATTGTTATCTTTGAGATTAGTATACCACCCTTCAAAACACTAAAAAAGACCAAGAAAAACACAGGTTTGTGTTCATCATTGGACTGTCCTTCAAATATCTTCCAAAAAAGCTTGAACTACTATTTCTTGATTTATAAGTGTTTGAACCTCTTCTTGGAACTTACTAGCCAACTTGCTGTCTGCAATATAAGACGAAATAAGACTAGAAAGATTTTCACTGAAACTTTTGCCCTCATTACCAAATATATTGTGTTTAAGATAGTCTAGCATTCTCAAAATATCTTCTGCTTCAAGGATAGGATTAACCCTTAAAATCGGAAATCTGCTATCCAAATCATCATTAGTAGTAATCACTACATCAACTTGTGCAATATCTTCCACACTCTTAAATTGTTCTGTTGTAAATACAGTGTCAATTTGCTCATTTGGAAAATAGAGTTTGCATTGTTTCAGCAAAAGTCTCGAAACCGCAACACCTTCATCACAAACGAGATAAACTTTTTTCATATTTTTTTGAGACGATGGTGTATACTTTAAAAATCCTCCAATATGAATCGTCAAATAGGCAATATCATCGTCTGTTAGCCGAATAAACCATGCTCCTTCTAAAATTTCCGCAGATTTTCTAGTGACTAAAAATAATTCTCCATACTTGGATCGAATTTGTTTTGTTAGAGGATTTTTAGAAAAAATACCGTAAGTCTTTCTAAATAACAAGGCTTTACAGTGGATCATCAAATTTCGTAACAAATCATCCTTGTTCTCAATCTCCATTCGGATTTGTGATTCAAAATACCAGATAAATTCTTCTAAAGCAAGTTTTAATTGCCGAAAATCATCACTTTCTGCATGAATATCCAAATCTTTACGATAGGAGAGGAGGAGAACAGCTACAAGAGAAACTTCAAGTCCTGACAAAGAAATTTCAAACTTTTGAAACAACCGTTCTCCTAATTTCTTAGACACCTGATACTCTATTCTTTTTCTTATCAAAGAAAATTCTTTCTCTATATCCTGATGTCTTTCTTGATACTGTTCAACATTATGACAGCTTAACAGCAAATAAGGTAGAACCTGCAACATAAAAGTTATTTCATGATGGTTTATTTTCTTCCCTAAATCTTGTTCAACTAAAGGAACCTGTTCCTTAAAAAATTGGTTCATTTCAACAGAAAGCAAACACTCATCATCTAACCTCTCTTTCATCTTATCTTCTAAAATAGATACAAAAGTGGCATTTTCTTCCATAAAAATATGATATAGAAGCGATTGAAGATACTGAATTTTATTAAGAGGGTGGGCATGAAGGTGGTATCCCTGTGACTTGCTCACTTGCAAGGTCACCTGATATTGTTCCAAAGTTAGTTGATAACGAATGCTATTCAAATCATTGAGAACAGTATTCCTAGATACCTCTGTTAACTCTATCAATTTTTCAATCGTAATACGTTCTTTAGAAATACCTATCCATAGCAACATTATCATCATACGTTCATGCGCACTCATGATATAATCGTACGAATCTACTTCCAATAATAGTTTACAACAAGCATCTCTCTGCTCTTCCGTTAAGTGAATACCAATTCGTGGAATACTAATGATGTGAAGCGCCTCGTCAACCAGAGCAGCATTGATTTTGTCAATGTGATAATAAATTTTCCTTCTTGACTCTTTCAAATCTTTCGAAATCGCCATAATCGTTTTGGACGTTTCTTGATCCATCAAATATTGAAGCAAATCACAACTTGCCTTATCCAGTACCATATTAAAAAATCCCCCAAATCTATTGATATCACAGCAATTCTTTTTATTTTACCATATATATCAAGCGCTATTTCTAAAAAATCTTTCAAAATTACTTCAACTCCAACTTTACTCTCAATAAAAATCAAATGTAAAAAGAGGAGCTAAATTTATCTTTTTCTCCTCCTTCATCGTTCTTACTTTTGACCATAATAAGCATTTGGTCCATGTTTACGTTGGTAGTGTTTTTCTAGTATGTACTGGGGAGCAGGTTCAACTCTTGGATTGATTTGTTCTGTAAAGCGATTCATCTTTGATACTTCCTCTAGTACGACAGAGTGATAAACAGCATCCTCTGGATTTTTGCCCCAGGTGAATGGACCGTGATTGCGTACAACAATTCCTGGTACTTCAACCGGGTTAAGTCCGCGATGTTCAAACTCTTCTACGATAACCAGGCCAGTATCTTTTTCATAGGCCACTTCTACTTCGTCCTTGGTCAAACTACGGGCGCAAGGGATTGAACCGTAGAAATAATCTGCATGGGTTGTTCCGTAGAAAGGAATATCACGACCTGCCTGAGCCCAACCAACAGCTTCTGTCGAATGGGTGTGAACCACACTACCAATTTCTGACCAAGCCTTATATAATTGCACATGAGTTGGGAGGTCGGAAGATGGTCTTAAATCCCCTTCTAGGATCTTACCATCTAGATCAGTCACTACCATGTTTTCAGGTGTCAATTCGTCATAATCCACGCCTGATGGTTTGATAACAATGACACCGAGTTCGCGATTGACTTCCGATACATTCCCCCAGGTAAATTTGACAAGTCCATGTTTTGGCAATGATTGATTGGCATCACAGACTCGTTTACGCATAGCATTGATTACTTGATTCATCTTACATCAAACCTGCTTTCTTAATGAGTGGATAGAGAAAAGCTTGCGCCTCTTGAACGGCTGCGCGTATTTCTTCTACTGTTTCACAATTTTCAGACCACATTTCGATTAGGAAAGGTCCATTATAATTGGTTTGTTTTAAAATATCAAAAGCTTCTTCCCATTTGACACAACCTTGCCCAAAAGGTACATCTCGGAACTGGCCCTTTGAACTTTCTGTCACTGCATAAGTATCCTTGAGATGGAGAGCTGCGATGGCATGATGACCAAGATAAAACTCACTATAGATATCATTATGCCATGCAGACACATTACCAATATCTGGATATACAAAGAGGAAGGGAGAGTCAATCTCTTTTTCTATAGCCAAATATTTTTCGATGCTATTGATGAAAGGATCATCCATAATTTCAATAGCAAGTACCACCTGAGCTTCTTCAGCCCAATCACAGGCTTTTCTCAAATTTTTGATAAAACGTTGGCGTGTCTGGGGTGACTTTTCCTCATAGTAAACATCGTAACCAGCTAATTGAATCGTACGAACTCCCAAGTCTTGAGCTAATTCGATACATTTTTTCATGAGTTCTAGAGATTTTTCCTCTAGAACTGGATCTTTTGAACCCAATGGGTAGCGACGATGGCCTGAAAAACAGATAGAAGGAATACGAACACCAGTTTCATAGATTGCTTTGACAATTTCCAAGCGTTCTTCCTTACTCCAGTCAAGTCTTGCTAAACGCTCGTCACGTTCGTCAATAGACATCTCGACAAAATCAAAGCCTAACTCCTTGGCAAAATTTAAACGTTCTAGCCAAGTAAAGTGTGTTGGGGTTGCCTTCTCATAAATTCCAATCGGACGTGCCATGGTTTACCCCCAAATTCGTTTGATTTCATCCTTGAAGGCACGCGCTGCTCCTGCTGGATCCGCAGCCTCCGTAATTCCACGACCTGCGATAAAGGTAAAGACATCAACACCTTCAAAGAGTTTGAGAGTATCTACATCTAGACCACCTGTTACAGATACACGGAAGCCCATGTCAATGAGTTTTTTAACCTTATTAAGGTCTTTTTCACCCCAAGTTTCACCAGCAAGAAGAGCATCACGAGATTGGTGATAAATAGCTTGTGAGATACCTGCATCTAGCCAAAGCTGAGCTTGTTCAAAAGTCCAATCGCCATAAAGCTCGATCTGGATTTCGCCTCGTTCTCCTCGTTCAGTCTTGATAGCCTTTAGAGCTGCTTCCATAGTAGGGATGGTTGCACAACAGATACAAGTCATCCAGTCTGCTCCACGAACCGCATTATTTTTAGCAACTGTTCCACCAGCATCAGCACATTTTGTGTCTGCCACAATAATCTTATCTGGGAAAAGGCTACGCAAGACTTCAGCCAGTTCACTTCCAACTTGAAGCAAGCAAACAGTTCCAGCTTCGATAATATCTACTTCCTGACCAACAGAAACAGCTGCTTTAATCGCTCCTTGCAAGTCTGAATGGTCTAATGCAACTTGTAAATTAGGTATTCTTTTTGTCATTTCTTTATTCCTCTTTCTAACTTTCCAAGTCCAATCCTTCGAGATAAGGGCTATCCTTAGATTCTTCAATCATAGCCAAGACATCTTCTTTAGTCTGGCAAGCCTGTAAACGTGCAATAGAATCGTCTAATTCAAACAGGGCAATAATTTGTGGAATGGCTACACTTGTGTGAATTTTTGAGCTTGTTGCTGCCAGTGCCAACAAAACAGATACCTCTTTCCCATCTGAAAATACAACAGGATTTTGTAAGGTAATCAATGAAAAGGCATCACTTTGCACACCAGCTTCAGGTCTAGCATGGGGCATAGCCATACCTGGCATCAAGATATAGTAAGGCCCATACTCTTCAGTCGATTCAATGATAGCATCGTAATACTCTGGCAAAATTGCCCCACTTTCAATTAAGGGATCTACTGCTACCTTGACTGCTTCTTTCCAATCGTTAGCCTCTAAACCTAGTCGGATCGAGTCATTGTCAATTAAAGCTTGTTTTAAATTCATATCTGCCTCCTTTATTTAAGAGGGAGAAGGACAGAAACGATAACTCTCAGTTTCTGTCCAGCCCCCTCCAACCTTTTACTGTAGTGCTTGACTGAGTTTTTCGGTGATTTCTTTATCATCCATCAAGTTATCAAGCCCAATTAACTTCCCATTAGTTCGCCCTTCCAATTCTTGAATCAAATGAAGAGAAGCGATTACGATGTCATATCCTACTGCTAAACCTTTAGCTTCACCGACACTGCATGAATTGACTGTAAAATCTGTTTGATTAAGCTTACGGAGAGCATTTTCAACCTTCATCTTGATAACCATTGATGAACCCATTCCATTTCCGCACGCTGCTAATACTTTAACCATTTTATTTCTCCTTTTCTAGATACTAAGCTTCTTCTTGAACTTCACCGTTGTAATATTTCTCTTTATCTTTTGCTTTGGCAAATTGAAGTTGAGGAATAACAAGCAAGAAGAGACACACAAGTACATAACCAACAATAGCAAGGTATTTGAAGATATATCCAAATCCAAGCCATGGGAATTCAAAGTCGATATTTCCATGGTAGCCACCATAAGATGCCAAATCGAGAAGAGCCACACAAAGAGCTCCTAGAGCAACTTGAAGGACACCTGATATAAAGGAAAGGATAACAGCCGCTTTCCATCCGCCGCGTTTATCAGCGTAGACCGCAATGGCTGCATTGTCAAAGAACACTGGTACAAATCCTGTAATAATAAGAATCGGATTTTTAAAGACGATGAGCAAGACAATTGTAATCAATTGACCAATCAAACCAAAGGTAAATCCTGACAAGACAGCATTTGGAGAACCAAATCCATAAGAAGCTGCAACGTCAACCGCTGGGAATGAACCTGGCAACAATTTGTTTGAAATACCTTGGAAGGCGTTTGTCAACTCAGATACGAACATTCGGACACCTTGCATCAAAACGAACAGGTAAACTGAGAAGGTAAAGGCTGTTTGGATAATGTACATAAAGAAATCTTGTTTAGCAGGATTGAATAGAGTTCCTGAAGTGATGACTTCTTTATTAGACATAATGTCTGGACCCAAGATTAAAAGAATGACTCCGAAGAATACGAGCATCAAGGTAGCAGATGCAACAACTGTATCGTGGAAGATTGAGAGGAACTTAGGTAATTTAAGATTGTCTAAACTTTCTTCTTTCTTACCAAAGCGTCCTGCTACTTTATCTACAAACCAGATTGCAAATTGCTGTTGGTGACCAATCGCAAATCCGCCACCACCAGTCAAGCGTTGAGTTGCCTCAACAGTCATATTTGAACTAACTGCCCAGTAAAGTCCACAGATGATACCAATCGCTGCTGTACCGTAAGCATTGCGCAATTGTGGTACTAAGAATAGAATCATAAGAGATACTGTTGCAGCTTGTTGTACCATGATGTGACCAGTAATAAAGAGGGTTCTTACCTTCGTAATCTTTCGAAGAGCTACGAGCAAGATATTTATTCCGAAACCAATCAATAGAGCTGTAGTTGCAGTTCCAACAAAATCTGGAAACTCTGCTGCAATTTTGTTGTTTGCTGCAGCAAGTCCAAAGTAAGGGTCGATAACCGCTGCACCAATTTGGAATTTGTAGTTAAGAGCTGCTAAGATTGGACGAAAGGTTGTAACCAAACCACCAGCACCCACGTTAAGCAACATATACCCTACTGTTGCTTTAACAAACCCTGAAAAAACGTCATGGGCAGGTTTTTTCAAAAGTGCATATCCTATCAACACCAATAAACCTACGAAAAATGCGGGATTCTGCAAAATATTGCTAGAAAACCAATTTAGAACACTTGAAACGACTTCCATAATTGTTCTCCTTTTGAATTGTTTTTGTAAGTTTATTATATAATGCGAAAGCGCAAACAAAAAGACCAAGAATTACACAGCGGACTGTTCACTCTTGGACTGTATGATTTATGATGTTTTACAAATTATCTTATTTTCTCGTAGCTAGATAATAGGGAAGAATTTTAGAATAAGACTTCAATAAGCCTTCTACGATTTCTTCTTCAGACGACTTTTCTGTCATAGAAACATCTGCCTTAACTAGCACTTTTCGGATTTCTTGACTGCCTATCTTCTCGACTAAAGTGCGACGCTTTTCTTCGTTCGCCTCCCACCGTTGACTTTGGCCATCAGAGTAGGCTAGATAATAAATTCCTTTAACGGTTGGAATGTCTAAAATCTTGGCCTGTTTCTCTAAAGTTTGCTCATCCTTCTTACGTTCGATGAAACTGACTTCCAAAGAAATTCCAAAGTCAGTAGATGTCCCATACAAACGTAAGGCCATCATAGGTTCTGTCACTTGTCCGTCTCTCTGTAGATAAACCCAAAAATGTGGTCTCAAACGCTGGGCCTGATTCATCCACTGACTAGTCTGTTGGAGTTGCCATTCTGGATGGCTTGCTTGAAAGGCTTTGGCCAGTTCTGTAAAAGCCTTTCGTGCCTCTTGGCCTTTATAGCGCAATTCCAGCATCTTCTCTCGCTCTGCTCCCGCTTTATCAGGATTACGGTACTGCAAACCAGCAAAGTCTAAATAATCTCTTATCTTATTCAGCATCCGTTTCATCTCCTCTAGCTAGCAAAAAATCAGGATAAACCTGATTTTACTTATTCTGTATCTACAACGACATAGCGATTGGGCTCGTCACCCTCAGAGTAACTAGTCACGCCATCCATACGTGAAATAATACGGTGGATAATCTTGCGTTCGCTATTTGACATGGGATCTGTTTGATGACTGCGGCCTTCTTCTAAAACACGAGTCGCCAATTTTTGCGCATAGGTCTGCAAGACTTCTGCACGGTGTTCAACATAATCATTGACATTGATTGTAATATAGAAGGTTCTTGAATAGCTATTATAAAGATAATTTTGAGCCAACAGTTGCAAGGACTTCAAGACTTTACCATGGTAACCGATAATACGACCTGGTTCGTTGGTGTTAATTTGTAGATTGATGCTACGACGGTTATAGTCATTTGAAATCGTCGCCTCAACGTCCATGTCATCCACAATCGCTTGAACATAGGCAGTCACATCCGTAGCCACCTGGGCAATATCAAAGCTCGGTTCAACTTTCAAGCCCATCTCTGTCAAGTCTTGATTTTCAGTCTGGTCTTGCTCAGTTTCAAGGTCATCAGCGCCCGTTTCTTCCCTCATCGCTTCCTCGATTTGAAGTTCATTTAAAATCTCAATGTGACCAGTTTCTTCTAAGATAGTGCTGGCATGTCTTTCATGTTTTAAGATTTCAGCCTTGACTTCATCAGAAATACCTTGGCCTTCTTCCTCAATCTTTTTAATTGCCTCTACAACATGACCCAAATCAACGGTCGCTTCACTAACTGTTTTAACAGGCTCATTCAAATCATTGATTTGTTTTGGAACTCCCTTTACAGCTTGTTGATTTGCTTTGACAACAGTCGTTTCACTAATCGCTTCAATATGCACTTGGGCTGGTTTTTTACCAAATAAACCAAGAAAGCCTTTTTTCTCCCTAGAAATGACTTTAATATGTGCCTTCTTCCTTGGAATATCTAATTCTTTCAATCCTTTCTGGATTGCTTCTTCAACAGTTGAACCTGTAAATACTACCATTACCAGATTCCTCCTTATTATTTCGTTTTCTGAGCCTTTTTCTTGGCTTTTCTTTTTCTATTTTCCAAATCTTTCTGTGCCTGTACTACAGCCTCGCGCTCTGCGATAATCTTGAATGGATTGTTCAAGAAATAGGTTTGCAAGACTTGGTAAGCATTGGACACTGTCCAGTATAGGGCGACTCCACCTGGCGCATAAACTGCAAAGATAAAAATCAAGACTGGAATCCCATACATCATCGCTGTCGTAGCTCCATTACGCTCAGACAAGGCTTTATTAGACAACCAAGTACTTAAAAAGGTGAATACTGCTGCTAAAATCGGAAGAACAAGGGTTGTATCTACACCACCAAGGTTAATCCATAAGAAATGACCTGTCTTTAAAAAGTCAACTCTTGATAGGGCTTGGAACAGGGCCAAAATAACCGGCATCTGAATCAAAATCGGCCAAAGAGAGTCTGACTGTCTGACACCCATTTCTTTAAATACTTTACGCATTTCCTGCTCTAGTTTGGTTCTGCTTTCCATATCTCGACCTGGATATTGTTCTCGAAGCGCCTTAATGCGTGGCTGAGCTTCCTGCATTTTCCTAGAAGCCACCATTTGCACCTGAAAGACTGGCAAGAGGACTGTACGAATCAAGACCGTAAAGAGAATAATCCCCACTCCGATACTAATATCAAACGATAAAAAGCGAATGATTTCCGCAAAGAAGTAAACCAATTTACTCCAAAAATCAGCCGAATCGGCTGTAATATCACTAGTTGTCCCATTTGTTGTACAGGCTGCCATGATCAAT
This sequence comes from Streptococcus sp. 3167, assembly GCF_013277175.1. Classification (NCBI taxonomy): domain Bacteria; kingdom Bacillati; phylum Bacillota; class Bacilli; order Lactobacillales; family Streptococcaceae; genus Streptococcus; species Streptococcus sp. 3167. The sequence continues at coordinate 25,932 of NZ_VMML01000048.1, forward strand.
AGAGACAATCCTAGCAAACTAGTCAACTGTAGTTTCTTTTTCACTCCCATTTCCTTCCTGGTAAATCTTTGATAATTTTAATACATGGAGTAGATTTTTCTCCATCTCTGCGTATCCCAAGGTTTCAACCCCTTTTCGAGCAATGACAACAAAGTCGACATCTTCTACCAGACTCCCTTTTGCATTCTGGATAATATGTCGGATTCGTCTCTTGATTTGATTTCTAGTGACCGCATTCCCCAGCTTTTTGCTAACTGATAGACCTACTCGAAAATGGTTTTTCTGGTTTTCTAGTTGGTAGACGACAAATTTGCGATTGGCAAAACTTGTCCCCTCCTTGAAAATCGCCTTAAAATCTTTCTCTCTTTTTACACGAAAGTTTTTCTTCAAAACTCAACTCCATCTATTAAATTACTACTATTATACCATATTTTTCAAAAAAGCCAATCATAGCAAGGTTTTGGACAATTTCATCAGAAAAAGAAGCTGGAAAAATAACTTTCCCAACTCCTTGTATTGAATATTTTTTTAGTTTCACTTATTTTTTCAAGCGTTCAACATCACGGGCAATGACTAATTCTTCATCTGTTGGAATAACCAAGACACGGATCTTCGCTGCATCTGTTGAGATGTCTCCTGTCACACCAAAGATATTCTTTTCATCATCAACATCACAACCAAACCACGAAATTCCTGAGATTACATCATGACGGAAATTTTCTGCATTTTCACCAACACCTGCTGTGAAAACAATGGCATCTGCTCCATTTAGTACTGCAAGGTACTGACCGATATGTTTTTGAATACGGTCAACATACATTTCATAAGCCAAGCTAGCGTCGTGATTCCCTTCTGCTACAGCAGCTTCTATGTCACGCATATCGCTAGAATTAGCAGAAACTCCCAAAAGACCCGATTCACGATTAAGAACACTACTGATATCTTCTGGTGTATTAAAATCCTCTGTATATTGCATTAAATAAGGAATGATAGCTGGATCAATGTCCCCTGTACGCGTTCCCATCATAATACCACCCAGAGGAGTGAAGCCCATAGAAGTATCAACAGATTTGCCGGCTTGCACAGCTGTAATTGAGCCTCCGTTACCAATATGACAGGTAATCAACTTCAAGTCTTCTAATGGACGTCCCAAGAGTTTTGCAGCTTCTCCTGCTACAAACTGGTGACTTGTACCATGAGCACCGTATTTACGAACCTTGTTTTCTGTGTAATATTTTGTTGGTAGAGGGTAGCGATAAGCTTTCTCTGGCATACTTACGTGGAAGGAAGTATCAAAAACAACTACACTGGTAATGTCTGGCAACAATTCCTTGAAGGCACGAACACCTGCTGCATTGGCTGGATTGTGGAGAGGAGCCAACAAGCTCAACTCTTCAACTTTTTCTAAAACATCCCCCTCAACAACTGTTGATTCTTTGAAATATTCTCCACCCGCAACAACACGGTGTCCAACACCTGTAATCTCATCATAAGCCTTGATAATATCGAAACGAATCAAGTCATCCAATAAGATTTTAACAGCTTGTGTGTGATTTTCGATATCTAAAATTTGTTGTTCAGAACGGCCATCAAATTTTACAGTTGAAATTGAATCTTTCAAACCGATACGTTCAATCAAGCCTTTCGCCAATACTTTTTCTTCTGGCATTAAGTATAATTGCCATTTTAAACTTGAACTTCCTGCATTTATTGCGATTGTTTTTGTCATTATCAATTACCTCTTTTAAGCGTTTTCAACTATTATAACAAAATCTATTTTATATTTCAGTACCTTTGCTCCAATTTTGAAAATTTTCTTTGAATTTCATTAAAATGCTTGCATCTTGCAAGCTAGCAAGTGGATACACAAAAGGCTCTACTGCTATTTCATTTTTCTTCTGTAAGATAAAAATAGTCTTAGATTGGTTGACATTGGCAAAGAGATTTTCAGGCAGACTAATCATAGCAACCAGACTCGCCTCTTCTTTCAGCCACCCTTTTAACAAATCACTTTGAGGGCTGGTCAACAAATCACTCGGAGCTAGAAAAATAGCGTATCCGTCTAACTTGAGATACTTAAGCCCTTGTTCCATGAGCAAGTGATGGGCGTAAGTATATTCTTGGCTAGAAGCAACTTGATGACGCGACGCAACGGCATCATCAGGATAATAGCCGACCGGCAAGTCGCTGATGACCACATCGCTTTCTTTGAGCATTTGTGGACGAACGGCATCTCCTTGGACAAAGCCAGCCTGCAATCCGATCACGTCTGCCATGCTAGCTGCCAAATCAATCAGCAAATCATCCACTTCCATTCCCAAGTAATCCACCTTTTTATCAAGCGAGGTCAAGAAAGTAGCGCCCAGAATTCCCATGCCAGAACCCATTTCGAGGATAGTGATTTCTTCCTCTGTAAACAACTCTTCCACAATAAATACCAAAAGCAAGGCAATAGCATCTGGCGTAAACTGGTGATTAGCCTGCAGGGGCTCTGTCTGCCCAGCCTTCATAAAGAGAAACTGGTAGGTCTTGAGCCATTCTTCTTTGAGAAGCGCTAAGCGTTTAAGAACCTGATTGTTGTCTTTGACCTGATTTAGCTCAGTTTCACCGTCCAGATAGATGCTATTTTGCTCCACCAAGGCGTCATAAAAGTTGGTCGTCAAATCATTTTGGATGACTTGGACATTCTCTAGTAAATAGGTATAAGCTTGTTCAATTTTTTCAAAATCCATATTCCTATCTTACCAAATTTCCCTTCTTTTTTCCATCCTTATAGAAAATCCTATATGAAAGAGTATAAATGACAAGTTGGGCATCTAAATCTGACAGCAAAAGTTTCGTTGAATTTATTTCTATTGACTCTTGGCAGGGATGTTTATTCCGACAAATGGTCATAGAAATATAGCCGCCCAACTTCCCTAGAGAAAAAACGAAGCATGAATTGACTTACTATTTTTACAGAGTTTTCCAAGTGTTATACTAAGTTTCCATTTATATCTTTTCCCATTTTCCCAACAAAATTTTAAAGAGTTTTTATTTATTAGACTTCCTGCGAAACAAAACATGGTATAGTAGTTCTATGAATTATGAAGCAAGTAAACAACTAACTGATGCACGATTCAAGCGTCTTGTTGGTGTTCAGCGCACCACTTTTGAAGAGATGTTAGCTGTATTGAAAACAGCTTATCAAGGTAAACACGCAAAAGGGGGACGAAAACCTAAACTAAGCCTAGAAGACCTTCTTATGGCGACTTCAATATGTGCGAGAATATCGAACTTATGAACAAATTGCGGCTGATTTTGGTATCCACGAAAGCAACTTAACCCATCGGAGTCAATGGGTTGAAGTAACTCTTGTTCAAAGTGGTTTTACGATTTCAAGACCTCCTCTCAGTTCTGAGGACACGGTAATGATTGATGCGACGGAAGTAAAAATCCATCGCCTTAAAAAACAATTAGCGAATGATTCTGGTAAAAAGAAATGCCACGCTATGAAGGCTCAAGCGATTGTCACAAGTCAAGGGAGAATTGTTTCTTTGGAGATCACTGTGAACTATTGTCATGATATGAAGTTGTTCAAAATGAGTCGCAGAAATATCGGACAAGCTGGTAAAATCTTGTCTGACAGTGGTTATCAAGGGCTCATGAAGCTATATCCTCAAGCACAAACTCCACGTAAATCCAGCAAACTCAAGCCGCTAACAGCTGAAGAGAAAGCCTGTAACCATGCGCTATCTAAGGAGAGAATCAAGGTTGAGAATATTTTTGACAGAGTATAGTAGATTGAAACTAGAATAGTACACCTCTACTTCTAAAACATTGTTAGAAATCGATTTGACTGTCTTGATCGATTTGTCCTGTTCTTATTTCATTTCACTATAAAAACGTTTAAAATGTTTTCAACAACCTATCGAAATCATCGTAAACGCTTCGGATTACGAATGAATTTGATTGCTGGTATTATCAATCATGAACTAGGATTCTAGTTTTGCAGGAAGTCTAATAATGAAAATAAAGGACTAAAGTAATAACTCTAAATATATCTGATTTTTATAGGACATTTCATAAAAAAATCTACATACCTAGAGTCCTATTTAGTTATGTATCTTACATAAAGAGAAAGGAATTAATTATCATGAAATTATCTTTGTATAGTGAAGTTGACCATTACCATTCTTTAAGTTCTTATTCTTTAAATGATATTACACATACTGATACCCCAAAAAATATTATTGAAAAGTCTAAAAAAGATAAGTATAGATACCCAATAGTAATACTTAATAAAGAACATAAAGTAATTGGATTTTTTTGCCTACACCTAAACACTGGTCCTAAAGAGTATGGCTATTATCAAAATGATTATGCGCTTATTAGAGGATTTTCTATTGATGATAATTTCAGAAATCAAGGATATGGTTCTAATGCTCTGAATAAAATATTTGAATTCATAGACTCAACTTTAAAATTAGAAATTAACCATATTGTATTGGCTGTAAATGAAAAAAATATATTGGCTCAAAAAGCATATAGAAATTCAGGTTTTTTTGTTGTGAAGAAAGATTTAGAAGGAAAAAAGGGGAAATTAATTATTATGGAGAAAAGCAGAAACTAGTATCATTTCTAGTTTCTGCTTTTCACTAAGTCTGCTATAAATTTAGTATTCTAGCTTATTTGCATATTTTGAGAGGAATAATCTATATACTAAACTTTTATGTTTATAATTCATTCCTTTCGTTTCACTCAAGGCACAAGACAGAATGAAAAAGTGGTGTGCTCTTTATTTTGTTTTATAATAATAGTGAGAAAGTCTATCACTACTACAAATCACGTGGAGGTGAATAAGTGAGTGATACAGCCACTACCTCGCATATTTATAGGTGTCATTCTTTCCATCAAGCACAAGAACTGTGACTAGGAGAACGTAAACTTATAATTGAATAAGCGAATCGTTTGTGAAAAGGAAAGAATAGTCAAGGGATAGGCAGACTCAAATTTGGTAAAGGGAGACTCCTCATGTTAAAAGCCAAATTTCAATTTAAAAAATTTTAAAATTTGTTTCGCATTTACTACTCCTTGCATTTATATTGGATTGATTAACAGAACCTTTCGCGATGTTCCTTAGCAACTTCTTTGTACTAGGAAAATTTAAAAATTCGGATAGGTATCTACCCCGATTATTCACAAAAAAAGCATCCAAAATTTCTTTGTCTGATAGAAGATCAATCTGTTTCTCGACTGCTTGACAAACCAAGTTTGCAAGGAAGATATTTTTAGGGGAATCAAAAGTTTCTGCTTTGTGGTTAAAATCATGTCTCATATTTTTAGTTTAGCACAAAGTAGCTTGATTGGCTAGGAATTCTCTTTCTTTTCAACCTTCTCTTCTGATTTTTTCTTCTCTGCTTGATTACTTGAATCAGTCACTACCTCTTCCTTTTTCTCTGTTTTCTCTTCTTTGATTTTGACTGAAGGAAACAGAAACTCATATTGACTCTTCGGCGTACGAACCCTTGTCACCAAGCTTGTTTTCTTATTTTGATAGCTCACCTGACCCAGATTAAAGGTCTGTTCCCCACTTTCTTGCTCAACCTTATCTTTGGCTCGATTGGCCATGGCAAAAGCGACCAGCTTTTCTTTATTTAAAGCGTAGTCTTGATAGTGGGCGACTTGTCGGTTCAAGTAAAATTGTAACAAAAGACTAAAGATGGCTGCCATGGTGACTGCATAGAGGAGAACACCTGCCTTAACTTTTTTCTTTTTCCACACGATAGATGAACTCCCTTTCTAAGCCTTTTTGGAATTGAAAACGAAAGCGAACCACTTGATTCTCCTCTGTAATCTGCGCAGATTTGAGACCATAAACCATAGGCTGATAGCCTCGACCACTAGAATCTGTTTTACGAAAATCATCTGATCTGGACTTGCCAATGGCTATGTCCTTGCCATCTTGCTTCATATAGAGACGATTGCCCTCCACTTTTTCGAACTGCGAACGGTCTAATTCTGCTTCCAACTGGTCCACAAACAAGAGCCACTCTTTTTGCTCGCTCTGTTGCTGGTAGCGAACTTCTGAAATGAGAAGCTGACTCATGGCTTGAAAGAGGAGTAAGCTTCCACTGATGACAATGAGGGCAATCAGGGATTCTAATAAGGTAAAAGCCTTGACCTTATGGCTCTTTGATAGCCAACAACTGTTCTGAACCATGGTAGACCTCCAATCCCTTTTCACTAGAAAACACCTGAATCTCAACTCCGTTTATGTTTACCTGATTTTGACCTGTCTGCAAGGCCATCTTAGCTACCCTCAAGACTTCTTCCTTTTGCAAGATTTTTGCTTCCTCTTGCCTATTTTTTTGAATTTGTCCCAAAAGGAGGGTCGCAATGCTGGCAAAGATAGCTAGAGCGACTACTGCTTCCAGTAAAATCACTGCCCTAATTTTTTGTTTCCTTAATGCGTTTAATTTTTCCATTTCCTAGATATAATTGATAGCGAATCGCTCCTTTACTGGTCTGAAATTCAACCTTAGCTAAGGACGAATTGCCCCCAGCTCGGTCAAATGTAATACTTTGGCCTGATGGTGCCTGAATTCCTTTAGGAACTGTCAAGTTTTGACTGCCATTGCTAATGGTCTGCCCATCTAAGTTCAGACTAGTCTTTTGTTGACTAGCTACACTGCGTTTTTGGGTTTCCCGATAGAGTTCTTCAAACTCCATAAAGAAAATCTGTTCCTCTACCGCCGCAAAAGTGGACTGGACAGAGCCTGACAAGCCCAAGGCAAGGATACTCACAAGTCCCAAAACCAAGAGACTTTCAAGCATGGTAAAGGCCTTAATCCGCGACCGTTTGAGTCTTATTTTGTTTTGCATGATATTCTTTATAAGCTTTAGCTTGCTCTTCTGTGATGCGATCATCTGCTTGTAATTTGCTTAGAGTAGCCTCTTCATTTTTATTCAAACTATAAAGCTCTGCCTGACTTTCCACCACCTTAACAACAGCAGCTTTTCCTTTGTCGTTGACTGCTTCTTTTTGCTTGGTCAAATTAGGTACAAAAAGCAAGAGAAGTACGCTGATGATGAGCAAGACCACCAACATCTCCACAAGTGTGAAAGCTTTAACCTTAGCTTTTTTCAAGAATGTCATCATTTTTTTCATTTTAAAAATTCACCTCCATATTTTGATACATGGGCATGAGCATTGCCGCATAAAGTAAAACGATAATCAGTGCCACAAAGATAAAAACCAGTGGCTGCACCAAATTCATGGTGCGGTTGACTCGGGTAAAAAAGGCTTCCCAAGTTTTTTCAGCATAGATTTCCAACTCACTACCCAGCTTGGACTTGACTTCCCCATACTCGATGATGAGACTCAACTCCTTCTTAAAGAAAGGATAGGTTCCTATCGTCTGAGAAAATTCTCGGCCATTTTGCAGGGCTTGAGCCAGGTCTTGACCGATTTCTTTAAAGAGCTGGGAACCTTGTTCCTGCATCATTTGAAAAATCTGCGTCAGCTCCATTCCCTGCGAAATCATATTCCCCCATTCACGCGCATAATAGGCTGTCAGATAGGTCTGCACAAAAATTCCAAGAAAGGGAAGGCGTGCTAAGATAGAAAAGACTCGCATCTTAGAACTTCTTTTATAAAAAGTTAGCGCTAAAAGGGCAAGTATGGAAACAAAACCTACCATTCCTAGAAAAATTTGTGGGAGATTGCCAATAATGTAGGTGGCAATATTGCTACTATCCAGTTGTGGTAGTAGGTAGTTCCGTAGTCCCAGCATGATTAAGAGAAGAAATCCCAGCAAAATCAAAGGATAAGTCGCTACTTCAATTAATTTTTTCTTGACCTTGGCCAGATTGTCTAGATATTCTTCTATCTTTCCCAAACTCAGGTGGAGATTTCCATGGACTTCCGCTAGGGATAACTGAGTGACAATAGCGCTTGAAAAGCCCAAACTAGCCATCATTTCTGAGAATGATTTCCCCTGAGACAAGCCCGTGCGCATCTGGGTCACGCACTGCTTATCCAACAAAGCACTCCTATCTAAAAAGGAGATGGTCTCCACCAGATGAAAACCGCTGGAAAAGAGATTGTTAAACAAGGTGATGATATTTTTTTGCTTAGCTGTAGCTAATTTTTTCCGTTTCAGCCTGAAGACTTGTGATATGTCCATCTTTAAGAAGCTGGTCAATCTGTTCATTCCACTTGGCTGCTTGGTGTTCTTGATAATCTCTGCTTGCAAAGTCAACGATTCCTCCTCCCCCGATTAATCTCTGGTAGCAGACTCCTTGCAGAACAACTGCCAATTCTTCTTCACTCACACCCAACTCCAGCAGACGCTCATAAACACCTCGGATACTCTTGGCGTGAATGGTTGAAAAAACTGTTGCACCTGTCAAACTAGCTCTGACCACTGCACGCGCCGTCTCGCTGTCCCGAATTTCTCCGATAATCAAGAGATCTGGTCGATGACGCAAGGAAAGTTTGATTAGATTTTCATAGGTTAGGCCGATTGCTTCGTTCAACTGCAACTGAAGCATGTCGTCCTGCTTGATTTCGACAGGATCTTCGATGGACATAACTTGCTGTCCTTTAAAGAGTGACTTGGACAATTCATGCATCAGGGTCGTCTTACCACTCCCAACCGGGCCAGCAAAAAGATAGAGTCCCCGTTGCCTGTACTGCTTGCCTAATTCTTCAATATCCTGAAACCAAAAATGCAAGTCCTGCTCTTCATCGTGCAACAAGCGAATGACTAAACTCTCATGCCCTCGATAATCGCCTACGGTAGATAAACGTAGGGACGCCATCTTCTGGTCATATTCATAGTCACAGGAACCGAGTTGACTACGTCGCTTTTCTCCCACATTCATACCCGCCACAAACTTAAAGTGACTGATGACGGCCGCAAATTTTTCGAAGTTATAACAGCCAATTTTACAGCGCTCGTCTCCTACCCTCATATGAAGCTCATAGGCATCTAACTTAGGGACAAAATAAATATCTTGCGCTCCTTTTTTCCGGGCCGAACGAATGATTTCTTGTGCAATTTCTTGAACCATACCTACCTCCTCACCTATACTATTCGCAAAGATTTGGAAAAAATAAAAAAGCAACTCCAAAAAGTTACTTTTTCTCTATTTTACTTTCATACGGCAAGAACGGTGCCTTTCCTTACCTGTTTGTTTTTCATAGCCTGGACGTAGTTTTTCATCTGGAATAACCTGCTCATCCTGTAAAAGAGCCAAAGAATGGTATTGTTGTAAATACTCATCACATTCATCACACCAGCGTTGATCTTCCGGGTCCCAAAAAATGGTCATCAAGTCCCTTCTACTTTTATAAAGAGGGGATTCTTGTTCCAATCTAAACCAGCAAGTCTTGTAGTATTTGAGAGCATCATAATACTGGTCAAATTTCTTACTTGCTACAATATCTTCTTCCCAACCTTCTAAGAACCACCAGGGTTCAAAATCTCCGTACATTTCTATAACACGATACATATTCATTCATTCCTTTGTACCATATATTATAACCAATTCCGCTAAACAAGGAAAGAAATATGCTCATTTCTTAATTTTTTTGATAAAAAATCCAGCCATCCTATGATGACTGAATTTCTATTTGCTTATGTTCCAAAATCTTTTTACTACTTAAGCCTCTGAAATATCGTTTTCGATGATGACCTTAATGGCATGGTGGTCTGCTGCCTTACCGAAGACTTCGTAGGCTTTTTCAATTTCACTGAGTTTGAAATAGTGAGTTACCAATTTTTCTGGTTCAATCTTATGACTTTCAAGTGCTTTCAACAATTGTGGAGTTGTATTTGTAGATACCAAACCAGTTGTTACATTGATGTTGCGAATCCAAAGTTTGTCCAAATCGAATTCAACTGGTTTACCATGTACACCACAGTTGGCAACTGTTCCGTCTACACCGATAATCTTTTGACAGAAATCAAATGTTACAGGAATACCAACAGCTTCGATAGCGACATCTACACCACGGCCATCTGTCAAATCATAAATTTCTTTAATCGCTTTTTCAGGGTCTGAAGAATTAACCTTGTGAGTCGCACCAAATGATAAAGCAGTTTCCAAGCGGTTATCGTCTAAGTCCACCATAATCAATTTGGCTGGTGAGTAGAACTGAGCTGTCAAGAGAGCAGCCAATCCAACTGGACCTGAACCAATAATGGCTACGCTACAACCAGGTTCTACTTTTCCTTTCAAGACACCAATTTCATACCCAGTAGGCAGAATGTCTGATAGCATAACCAAGGCTTCATCTGACAAGTCTTCTGGAGTGTGGTAAAGAGTGTTATCTGCATGAGGGACACGTAGATACTCAGCCTGCATACCATCAATCAAGTGACCAAAAATCCAGCCCCCTTCGTCTTCACAGTGGGCATAAATTCCTTTTTTACAGTAGTAGCATTTACCACAGGCACAGACACAAGAAATCAAGACCTTATCGCCTTTTTTGAAGTTCGAAACTCCTTTTCCAACTTCTTCCACAATCCCAATCCCTTCGTGACCAAGAATGGTACCACTTTGGCAAGCAGGGACATCCCCTTTGATAATATGGAGGTCTGTTCCACAAATAGTGGTTTTTACGATACGCACAATAGCGTCTGTTGGCTTGCGAATAACTGGTTTGTCTACATCAACAAAAGAAGCAAGTCCTGGTTTAACATAAGTATAGGCTTTCATAAAGCACTCCTCCGTTTTTTAAATGTACTATTTATAATATAATTGCAAGCCTTTTCAATTGGCTCTTTAGGTATTTTTGTGATATTTTTAACTTTTTTATTTACCGGTAAAGCAATGTAGATAAAAAAGCAGAAGCTAGCCTCTAACTTCTGCTTTCTCTCTTATGACTCATCTCCAATTTTTCTGATACCTGCAACAAAAATCGAAGATAATAATAATTGGGTAACACTCAACTGATCAAATCCAAAAATGTAATGTGCTAGCAAATGAAATAAGAAAACAAACAAAAACAAAGATAATAAAATCTTACACATAGATTTAAGCCCAGAAATTAATCCGTCCATTATTTGGATATACATCCCTAGCATCAACCCATTGAGCTACCGCATAACCTACATTGTAGAAAATGTTAATATAATCAAATATACGTTCAAGAAGTTCAGATAACCGATTGCTATAAATGCCTAAACGAATAGCAGCTTTTTTAGCTACCCTACTTAAAGTAGCTTTAGCAACTGCCAATCCTTTTTTCTTTACCAAATTACCAATGCCTGCCACACCACCGGAAATAGCAGTAGCAATTAGATTTTCTACTTTTTTAAACTTTTTTCATTTTTTCAAGTACAGTTTTTCAAATTATAGTAAAAAGAGCCAGAATTATACTGACTCTTCTATTGATTATTAAACTTAGAAGCACGTTCTTCTCCCCACCAATAGGGCATTAGTTCTGCGGCTTTCACTGTCTTTCTTGTATCGTAGTCCATCATGAATTCTGCATCTTTATTTTCAGCGTTCAACTCTAAAAGGAATTCTCTGCAAGCGCCACAGGGCATTCCTGAACTTCCACCATAAGGTGCTTTATCTCGAAAGGCTAATACTTTCTTAACCTTAGTTTGTCCTGAAAATTGGTACATATTGAAGAGGGCCGCCCGTTCTGCACAGAGATGGAAAACACCACAGGTTCCCTCCATACAGAAACCTGTAAATATTTGTCCATCTTCTGCTTCTACTGCAGCTACAACATGATTGGCATAAACAAAGTCTGATACTTCATGTGGATTGTATAGTTTCTGTGCTTCTTCGTACATCTTTTCCCAGATGTCCATTATTGTACCCTTCTTACTTAGAGATTTCCTTTAACATATTTTCGATATGCTGGATTGATTTTTCACGTCCAAGCAAGAAAATTGTATCTGGTAATTCTGGTCCATGCATTTCACCTGAAACTGCGATACGAATAGGCATGAAAAGATTTTTCCCTTTAATACCTGTTTCCTTTTGGACTGCTTTAATTTGTGGGAAGATATTCTCTGTCACGAATTCATCATCTGTCATCACTTCGAGTTTTGCTTTGAAGGCTTCAAGAACTGTTGGGACTGTTTCACCTGCCATGACTTCTTTCTCAGCCTCAGTTAATTCTGGGAAGTCTGAGAAGAAGAGGTCTGTCAATGGGATAATCTCATCTACTGATTTCATTTGTGGTTTATAGAGCTCAACTAATTTTTCAGCCTTGTCAGTCAATCGACCTGCTTCTTCTAGGAATGGTTTTGCCATTTCAAAGATAGTTTCTAGGTCTGCATTCTTGATATAATCATTGCTCATCCAGTCTAGTTTTTTCTGGTCAAAGGCTGCTGGAGACTTGCTGAGGCGGTTTTCATCGAAAAGTTTAATCAATTCTTCACGAGAGAAAATCTCATCTTCGCCACCTGGGTTCCAACCAAGAAGAGCAATAAAGTTAAAAACTGCTTCTGGAAGGTAACCTTTCTTTCGGTAATCCTCGATAAATTGAAGTGTATTAGTATCACGTTTAGATAACTTCTTACCAGTCTCAGAGTTGATGATTAAGGTCATGTGACCGAACTCTGGAGCTTCCCAACCAAGCGCTTCATAAACCATAAGCTGTTTTGGTGTATTAGCAATATGGTCATCTCCACGGATAACATGAGAGATTTGCATATCGTGGTCATCGATGACAACAGCAAAGTTGTATGTTGGGTAACCGTCTTTCTTTTGGATAACCCAGTCACCACCGATATTGCCACCTTCAAATTCGATATCACCTTTGACCATATCATGCCACTTGTAGATACCTGACTCATTGACCGCCAAACGAACCGTTGGGATAATTCCTGCTGCTTCACGTTCTGCGATATAAGCTGCTTTTTCTTCTTCACTCATACCAAGGTATTCATTGATGTAGCGTGGTGTTTCGCCAGCTACTTCTTGGCGTTCGCGTTCAGCTGCCAACTCTTCTTCTGTAACGTAAGATTTATAGGCTTTTCCTTCAGCTAATAGTTGGTCAATGTATTTTTGATACAAGTCCAAACGCTCAGACTGGCGATAATTCTCATGTGATTCTGGACTTTCATCCCAATCCATGCCTAACCAGCGAAGGTTTTCAAGTTGTGAACGTTCACCATCCTCGACATGGCGTTTACGGTCAGTATCTTCGATACGAATGAGAAATGTTCCACCATGATGGCGCGCATACAAGTAATTAAACAATGCTGTACGGGCATTCCCGATGTGTAGTAGTCCTGTTGGACTTGGTGCGTAACGTACGCGGATATCTTTTGACATAGTTTCTCCTATAAAGTCTCTAGGCGTCTGCCTTTTTGCTCTCTATATTATATCACAAGTCTTGGCTGAGTCCAATTTCTATGAATAAAGAGAGTAAAAAGAGTGGACAAACCACTCTTTTCTTCTATTATAGACGTGCGTTAAGTTCTTTGCTCAATTCTTCAAATCCTGGTTTTCCAAGAAGGGCAAACATGTTACGTTTGTAAGCTTCAACACCTGGTTGGTCAAATGGGTTGATAGCATTCAAGTAACCTGAAAGAGCGATAGCCAATTCGAAGAAGTAGATTGTGTAACCAAGAGTGAAAGCATCTTGCTCTGGAAGAGTCACGTACATGTTTGGTACGTCACCATCTGTGTGGGCAAGAAGAACACCGTCAGTCGCTTTTTTGTTTACAAAGTCAACGTCTTTTCCTTGAAGGTAACCAAGTCCATCAAGGTCTTCTTCCAAGCTAGGGATAATCACGTTCTTGCGAGGTTTGTCAACACGGACTACTGTTTCAAACATGATACGAGTTCCTTCTTGGATAAATTGACCCAATGAGTGCAAGTCAGTTGAGAAGTTGGCTGAAGTTGGGTAGATACCTTTTTGGTCTTTTCCTTCTGATTCACCAGCCAATTGTTTCCACCATTCTGAGAAGTATTGAAGTGATGGCTCATAGTTTACCAAGATCTCAGTTGCATAGCCTTTACGGTAAAGGATGTTACGAACTGCTGCGTATTGGTAAGCTTCGTTTTCAGAGATTTTATCTGAAGTGTAGTCCTTGCGAGCTGCATTCGCACCTTCCATAAGGGCTTTGATGTCAGCTCCTGATGCTGCGATTGGAAGCAAACCAACAGCTGTCAAGACTGAGAAGCGTCCACCTATGTCATCTGGAACAACAAATGTTTCCCAACCGTTAGCATCTGCTTCAACCTTAACAGCACCTTTTTGGCGGTCAGTTGTTGCATAGATACGTTTGTTGGCTTCTTCTTGACCGTATTTCTTAACCAAGAGTTCTTTGAAGACACGGAAAGCGATCGCTGGTTCAGTTGTTGTACCTGATTTAGAAATCACGTTTACTGAGAAGTCTTTGTCTGCAACATACTCTACCAAGTCAGCAAGGTAAGTAGATGAGATTGAGTTTCCAGCGTAAAGGATTTGTGGAGCTTTACGTTCTTCTTTTGTTTGCAAGTTAGCAAAGTGGTGGTTCAAGAAATCGATTGCTGCTTTGGCACCAAGGTAAGATCCACCGATACCGATCACAACCAAAACATCGCTGTCTGATTTGATTTGCTCAGCAGCTTTCAAGATGCGGTTAAATTCTTCGCGGTCGTAGTTTTCAGGAAGGTCCAACCATCCCAAGAAGTCGCTACCAGCACCAGTTCCTTTACGGATCAATTCATCTGCTGCTGTTACTTGTGCTTGCATGTATTCCACTTCATGTGGTGCAACAAATTTGTCTAAAACTTTTGAATAATCAAATTTAATATGTGACATGTTATTCCTCCAATATTTCTTCTTTTCTATCATAACGCTTACCTTCGTTTTTTTCAAGCTTTTTTGTCGAATTTCTCCAATTTTTATCAGAATTCAAACGTTTGCGTAAAAATGTCACATTCCAAAAATTTTGAAAAAATAAAAGAAAGAACGACTAGATGTTCCAGTCGTTACAGTTCATTCAATAAATACTCAAATAATTCTAAATTACCATCTTCTTCATTAACCAGAAACTCTGGATGCCACTGCAAACCGATAATGCGGTGTTCGTCGATAGATTCAATCGCTTCAATGGTTTGATCTCTCGGATCAATAGCAGTTACACGGAAATTAGATGCCAATTCTTTGATACTCTGACGATGGACGGAATTGACCTGACTTTCTTTTCCAAATAGCTTGGCAACCACGCTTCCTTCCACTGTCTCAATAGAGTGAGATGTTCCGAAAGGTAGTCCTTGCCAGTGACCTTCGATTTCTTGATTGAGGGTTCCACCAAAGGCAACATTGACAAGTTGAACACCGCGACAGATTGCCATAATTGGTTTATTCTGACGGAGTGCTTCTTTCAAGAGTGCCAATTCAAATTCATCACGGACCAGATTATAATCATCGCTCTCGATGGTCTTTTTCTCTCCATAAAACTGAGGATGAACATTTTGGCCTCCTGTCAAAATCAATTTGTCAATCATTTCTACATAATCGCGTACAACTGACTCATCACCAACAGGAATGACTAGAGGGAGACCACCGACTTGACGAATGCTCTCTGCGAATCTACAAGATACAGATGAATGAATGTTTTTGCCTTCTGTGTCTACGGGACATAGATTTGCAGCAACTCCTACAACGGTTCTAGGCATGATGTCTCTCCTTTCGAATATTAATACTCTTCGAAAATCTCTTCAAACCACGTCAGCATCGCCTTACCGTATATATGTTACTGACTTCGTCAGTTCTATCTACAACCTCAAAGCAGTGCTTTGAGCAACCTACGGCTAGCTTCCTAGTTTACTCTTTGATTTTCATTGAGTATAACGATAGTCCTATCATATCACTCAAAGCGTCTTTCGTCTAATATGTTTTTTTTAAGACTGTGATAAAAATTTTTTATGGACAAGAAAAAGCTGCCCCATAGGACAACTTCTTTCTTATTCAAAAACAAATTGATTGTGATAGAGTTCTGAGTAGAATCCACCTAGCTTCAAGAGTTCATGGTGGTTACCACGTTCAATGACCTCTCCATCTTTAAGGACAATAATCTGATCAGCATTGAGAATAGTTTTCAAGCGGTGGGCAATAACGAAACTGGTTTTGCCTGCTACAACTGCCTCCATGGCATGCTGAATCTTGCTTTCTGTCACCGTATCTACGTTTGAAGTGCCTTCATCGAGAATGAGAACTTCTGGATCTGTCATCAGGGTTCGAGCAATGGAAATCAATTGCTTCTGCCCTGTCGAGAAGATACTCTGCTCATCATCAATAAGAGTATCGTACTTATCAGGCAAACTTTCGATATAGTCGTGAATGTGGCTTGCTTTGGCTGCTGACTCAACCATTTCCTGACTGGCATCTGGCACACCGAAACGGATATTGTCTCGAATGGTTCCGCTAAAAAGAACGGAATCTTGCAAGACAATTCCCACTTTACTTCTAAGACTATCTAAATCATAGTCACGAATGTCTTTATCATCAAAATAAATACCGCCAGCATCAACATCATAAAAGCGATTGATGAGGTTCATAATAGTGGTTTTCCCTGAACCCGTTGGCCCAACAACTGCAGTCATCTGGCCTTTAGGGGCAGAAATGTTGACATCTTTCAAAATAGGTTTATCAGGCAAGTATGAAAAATCGATATGACTGATTTCAACACCTTCTTGCAACTGAGTGAAGATTGGAGCCTTTTCAGGTCGGATTTCTTCCTCTGCATCAAACATTTCCTGTATCCGTTCAGCCCCTGTAAAGGCCAACTGAAGACTTCCCCAACTAGCTGCAACTTGAATAATAGGCTGGTAGTACTGTTGTGAAAATTGGGCAAACATCACAATCAAACCTAGGGCTGTACTTGTTTCAATAGTCTTATCGTTTAATAGAACGGCCGAACCAGCAAAGATAACGACGGCTGTATTAACCAGACTCATCCCATTCATGACAGGGAACAGAATTCCTGAGAACATCCTTCCTTTAAAGGTTGCCTTGCGTACGCGCTCATTTTGTTCAAGAAATCCTGCCATCATATCCTCTTGAATTCCTTGCACAATCACGGCTTTTTGGCCTGAGATACTCTCATCCATATAGGCGTTGAGCTTCCCTACCTCTTTCTGCTGGAGATTGGTGTATTTGCGTGCCATTTTCACGATGAAAATCAGCATAAGGAAAGCCAATGGGGTGCTGGCAATGGTGATAAGAGCCAGCGTCACATTTCTCGAAAACATGACAAGAATCAGACCAATGTATAAAACAATATTGCTCATGACCTGAATCAAGCTTTCGTTAAAGGCTTGGAGGATATTATCCAAATCACTGGTAAAATGAGACAGGATATCGCCATCTTGTCGACGGTCAAAGAAAGAAACCGTCAACTGAGCAAGCTTACCAAAGAGACCTTTGCGCATCTCGTTGGTCGATTCTGCAATCACGCGCGTCATGAGACACATGTATATGACACTAGAAATAAATAAAACCAAAACCAGCAGACCAAGATTGACCATGATTCCTGATAGGCTTTGCCAAACAAGTTCTGGATTGCCATCTTGATAAGCTTGGACTAAATTAACTAGTTGCGTCACTGCTTGTCCAGAAAAGACCGGAAAGAGAGCTTGGGCAAGAGTCGCCAGAACAATCATCAGGATAACAACTACAAATGATAGCTTATAAACTTTAAAATAATTCCAAAAAAATTGAACTGTCTTCATTTTACTCCTCCTTTCCTTTCTGTGTTTCGTAGATTTCACGGTAAACAGCATTGTTGGCAACCAAGTCTGCATGCGTCCCTTGACCAATCAATCGTCCTTGATCTAGAACCAAGATTTTATCTGCATGAACAACCGAGCTAATCTTTTGCGCGATGATAATGGTTGTTGTTCCCTTCAAGTCCTTATTCAAGGCTTCTTGAACCAGGCGCTCTGACTTAGCATCCAAGGCCGAGGTCGAATCGTCAAAAATCAGAATACGTGGATTGCTGACAATCCCACGCGCAATCGACATCCTTTGTTTTTGTCCACCTGAGAAGTTGGTTCCTCGTTCCTCAACTGGACTTTCAAAGGTTTTCTCCATACGATGAATGAATTCACTAGCCTGGGCAATACTAGCTGCGCGTTCCATTTCAAATAGAGTAGCATCTCCCTTACCCTGTCTCAAGTTATCTGCAATCGTTCCACTGAAGAGAATGGCACGTTGGAGAACGATAGACACTGTTTTACGCAGGGTTCCTTCACTCACTTCTCGAATATCCTTGCCACCGATTTTAATAGAGCCTTCTTGCGGATCAAAGAGACGTGGAATCAATTGAGCCAAGGTTGACTTCCCTGCACCAGTCGCTCCAACGACACCAACCATTTGACCAGATTCAATAGTAAAGCTCACATCTTTCAGCATCGGTTCCTTATCCATTGGATAGGTAAAGGTTACATTTTCAAAGCTAAGACTTCCGACCAACTCTTCATCTGGCACATCCTTGAAGGTCATAGCTGGCTCTGCGTCAAGAATTTCTCGAATACGACGCATAGAAATCATGGCACGGCTGACAGAATTCCCTAAAAATCCAACCATAACAATGGTAAAGATAATCTGGCTCAGGTAATTAACAAAGGAAGCAATAGAGCCAACAACTGATGGATCCGACTGAACCATCCCTGCAACTAGCCAAATAGAGAGGAATACCGCCCCATAACCGACCAACATCATGAAAGGTTCCACTACTGAAAAAGCATAACCGATGTAAAGATTTTGACCGAGAAGCTCGTCTGAAACTTCCGTAAACTTAGCAAACTGCTCTTTTTCTTGGACAAAGGACTTGACCACACGAACGCCACGCAGATTTTCCTTGGCAATGGCATTGATGCGTTCAAGAAGGGTTTGAAACTTGGCAAAACGAGGCCCCATCATTCCCATCATGACGGCAGTCAAGCCAAAAATTAAGATTACCATGAGAACAATTACCCACCACAGAGAAGGTAGGGTTTGAACCGCCAGGATAAAGGAACCGATGAACAAGAGGGGAAGTCTGAAAAGAATCTGGAAGGTCATCATGACCACGTTCTGAATCTGGTTGATGTCATTTGTCATGCGAACGACTAGATTTCCCGCATTAAATTGTTCAATATTAGCATAAGAAAAGGTTTGGATTTTACGGAAGGCATCCTCCCGAAGGTCAGATGAAACTCCTTGGGCAATATAGGCTGCAAGGACAACATTGAGACCACCAGCAACCAGACCGACTACGGCCACACCAATCAACCAAGCCCCGATACTATAAATAGCTTCATATTTTCCAGCAAGGAGGGCGTCTAAGACTTCCTGCAGATAACGCGGTTGCAGAAGTGAACTAGCAACCATCAAGCCTGTCATCAGAAGCGAAGTCAAGGCCTGCCACTTGTAGGTTTTTATTTTCTGAATCAGCATACTTTCTCCTTAAAAAATAGACAAAAGGGAGCGACAATGTGTCAGCTCCTTCTCATTCTGTTTGTGTGATGTTATTCTAGCAAAAAAGTGGGGGATTGTCAAAGAAGTCTCCTTGATACAGCTAGAATGACTAGTAATTTTCTCTTTATAGTTTCTGTTTTAACTCGACCAAGACATTCATAGCCTGCATAGGTGTCATATTGTAAACATCCAGTTTAGCTAATTCTGCTAGGATAGGATGTTCTTCAGTCGTATCAAAGAGTGAAATTTGTTCTGAGACAGTACTTGTTTGTTTCATAGGAGCAGGACTTTCTTGCCCCTGACTCTCCAGTTGCGTTAAAATCTTATCCGCTCTCGCTAAAAGATCAGCCGGTAAACCAGCAATCTTGGCAACATGGATACCATAGGATTTATCAGCTGGCCCTGGTTCAATCTTGTGAAGGAAGGTGACCTGCCCATCCTGCTCCAAGGTTGCCACGTGGACATTAACCAAGTGTTGTAAACTAGACTCCAGACTAGTCAACTCATGGTAGTGGGTCGCAAAGAGGGTCTTGGCTCCGATATGTTCATGGATGTATTCGATGATGGACTGGGCAAGAGCCATCCCGTCATAAGTTGCAGTTCCACGACCTAACTCATCAAAAAGAATCAAGGAATTCTTTGTTGCATGCGAAATGGCATTGTTGGCCTCCATCATCTCCACCATGAAGGTTGATTGGCCTGAAACCAAATCATCGGCTGCTCCGATACGGGTAAAGATAGCATCAAAAATAGGTAAATGGGCGCTTTCTGCTGGCACATAAGAGCCCAACTGGGCCATTATCGCCGTCATGGCTAACTGACGCATGTAGGTTGACTTCCCGCTCATGTTGGGTCCTGTAATCAGTTGAATACTGGTATCTTCTGCCATCTGAATCGTATTGGGAATATAGGTCTGAGCCCCCATAACCTTTTCAACGACAGCATGGCGTCCTTTCTGGATATCAATTCGCGAATCATCTCCGAATTCAGGTCGAATCAAATGCTGGGTTTCAGCTACAACCGCCAGACTTTGCAAGACATCAACGGTCGCAATTCCTTGAGCTAGAGCCTGTAAACGCTGGATATACTTGTTAACTTCCTCACGGATACGCATAAAGATTTCATACTCTAGGTTGGCTGACTTCTCACGCGCCTCCAGCATGTCGCCTTCGATACGGGCCAATTCCTCAGTCCCAAAACGTTCTGAGTTTTTCAGCGTTGCCTTGCGGAAAAAGTGAGCAGGCACATTTCCCAGTTGAGAATTGGTCACATGGAAATAGTAACCATCCTTTTTATTGTAGTCAATCTTAAGCGTACTGATACCAGAGTTTTCGCGTTCCTTAGCCTCAATCTCAGCAATCCAACCAGTCCCTTCTCTGAGAACGCGACGGTACTTGTCTAAAGTCTCATCAAATCCAGTTCGGATAATTCCCCCATCTGTAATCACATGAGGAGCTTCAGGAGCAATCGCTGCGCTAATCAAACTCTCCAACTCAGGAATTCCATCCAGTTGTGCGATGAGATAGGCTAGAGCAGGTTGCTCCATCCCTTCTAAAATCGCACGAATCCGTGGCACACTAGATAAGGTGGCCGCCAACTGCAAGAGATCCTTTGGGTTGGTCTTGCCAAAAGAAACACGACTAGCCAAGCGCTCAATGTCATAAACACCCTTGAGACTGTCTGTCAAATCACTGCGCTCAAAGAAATGGCCGAGAAAGACCTGCACCACTTCTTGACGTTGGATAATTCGTTCCTTATCAATCAAGGGGCGATGAATCCAAGAACGCAAGAGCCGCATACCCATAGCTGTTTTGGTTTCATCCAAAAGCCAGAAAAGGCTGCCTTGCTTCTTGCCCGAACGAGCATTCTCAACCAAATCCAGACTAGCCTTGGTCGCATAATCCATCTGCAAGAAATCTTTGATTTCATAGCGGATAACAGGCTTGAGGTGGTTCAATTCCCTCATCTGAGTCCGATGAACATACTGGAGCAATTTACTAGATGCCGCTTGCTCCACAGCTGCCAGTCGTGAATCCAGTAAATGAAGGTCTTCAAAGCCTTCTTTTTCATAGGAAAGTACCAGATTCATCTGACGACTGAGGATTTGTTCTTCCTCCTCAGACAAGTCATAGCCCAGCACCACTTCGCGCGCCTTGAGATTACGGATTTCCCCACAAACCAGCGTGAAATCCAAAAGACCTGTCACATAAAAGTCACCCGTCACCAGGTCCATATAAGCTAGGCCAAATTGATTGCCAGCACGGTCTATGGCAACCAAAAAATTATTCTGACTGTCCAGCTTACTGCTATCGACCACTGTCCCTGGCGTAATAACCTGAACAACTTCTCGTTTCACAACCCCAACCGCTTGTTTAGGATCTTCCATCTGCTCTGCGATAGCCACCTTATAGCCCTGCTCAATCAAGACATCGATATACTGTTGGGCAGAATGATAGGGGACACCCGCCATAGGAATCGGATTGTCGGCATTCTTGTTGCGACTCGTTAAGGAAATTTCCAGAATCTGCGCAGCATTGACCGCATCCTCATAAAATAATTCATAAAAATCACCCATCCGAAAGAGCAAAAACGCATCTGGATATTGCTTTTTAATCTCCACATACTGTTGCATGCCAGGTGATAGCTTTTCTGTCGCCATTGTCCGTCTCTCCTTGTCAAAAATAAGTCTTGAGAGCAACTCTCAAGACCTTACTTATCTTTCATCAAATCTAGCAAACGATCTTCCATGAGTTTGGCAACGTGCTGGTCTCGACAAATGACCAATAAGGTATTGGCACCAGCAACTGTTCCTAAAATCCATTCATCCTTGTTTGCATCTACAATATTTGCCAAAACAGAAGCTTCTCCCAGTTTGGTATGAAGCACCAAGGTAAACTCTGCTCTTGCAACACCTTCTAAATGATGAGACAAAAATTCCACCAAATCAATCTTTTCTGTCTCATTTGCTAGTACATAATACACCATATCATTTTTCTTGACCTTGGTCAAGCCGATTTCGCGCAAATCACGAGACAGGGTTGTCTGCGTCACACAAACATTGTGTGCCTCCAACCGATCTTGAATTTCTTTTTGTGTACTTAATTTCTCCTCAGTAATCATTTTTTTTATTAACTGATGACGATCTCTTTTTCTCATAAAATCCTCTTATGTGAATATTTATAACTATTTTTATAACTATATTATACCAAAAAAATAGGAGATTTCAAAAATTTTTTCTTCTTTCTTTAAAATTGTGATAAAATAGTAGAAAAGTCCAAAAAGGAGCTCTTAATGAATACAAAAGAATTGATTGCTAGCGAATTGGCTAGCGTCATTGATAGCCTGGACCAAGAGGCTATTTTAAATTTACTGGAAACCCCTAAAAACTCAGAAATGGGAGACATTGCTTTCCCTGCTTTTTCTCTTGCAAAAGTCGAACGTAAAGCACCTCAAATGATTGCGGCTGAACTGGCTGAAAAAATTAACAGCCAAGCCTTTGAAAAGGTTGTTGCAACAGGACCTTACGTCAACTTTTTCCTTGATAAATCTGCCATTTCTGCTCAAGTATTGCAAGCTGTTATCACTGAAAAAGAACACTATGCTGATCAAACTATTGGCAAACAAGAAAATGTTGTTATCGATATGTCTAGTCCCAATATCGCTAAACCATTCTCTATTGGTCACCTGCGCTCAACTGTCATCGGAGATAGCTTATCACATATCTTCCAAAAAATCGGTTATCAAACGGTCAAGATCAACCACTTGGGAGACTGGGGTAAACAGTTTGGAATGCTGATTGTAGCCTACAAAAAATGGGGCGACGAAGAAGCTGTAAAAGCTCATCCAATTGATGAACTTCTTAAACTCTATGTCCGCATCAATGCTGAGGCTGAAAATGACCCTAGCTTGGATGAAGAAGCACGCGAATGGTTCCGTAAGCTTGAAAATGGAGACGAGGAAGCTCTCGCTCTTTGGCAATGGTTCCGTGATGAAAGTTTAGTGGAATTTAACCGCCTTTACAATGAATTGCAAGTCGAATTTGACAGCTACAATGGAGAAGCCTTCTACAACGATAAGATGGATGCAGTTGTAGACATTCTTTCTGAAAAAGGACTACTTGTTGAATCAGAAGGTGCCCAAGTTGTCAATCTTGAGAAATATGGAATTGAACATCCAGCCCTTATCAAGAAATCTGATGGTGCAACTCTCTATATCACACGTGACTTGGCTGCAGCCCTTTACCGTAAAAACGAATACCAATTTGCTAAATCTATCTATGTCGTTGGTCAAGAGCAATCTGCCCACTTTAAACAACTCAAAGCTGTCTTGCAAGAGATGGGTTACGATTGGAGTGACGACATTACCCACGTTCCTTTTGGTTTGGTTACAAAAGAAGGGAAGAAACTCTCTACTCGTAAAGGGAATGTCATCTTGCTAGAGCCTACTGTTGCAGAGGCTGTTAGCCGTGCCAAAGCCCAAATCGAAGCAAAAAATCCTGAATTGGAAAATAAAGATCAGGTAGCACATGCTGTTGGGGTTGGAGCCATTAAATTTTATGACCTCAAAACCGACCGTACAAATGGATACGACTTCGACCTAGAAGCTATGGTATCCTTCGAGGGTGAAACTGGACCTTATGTTCAATACGCCTACGCTCGTATCCAATCGATCTTACGCAAAGCGGATTTCAAACCAGAAACAGCTGGCAACTATAGCTTGAATGATGCTGAAAGCTGGGAAATCATCAAACTCATCCAAGATTTCCCACGTATTATCAACCGTGCGGCGGATAACTTTGAACCTTCTATCATTGCTAAATTTGCAATTAGTCTGGCTCAAGCCTTCAACAAATACTATGCACATACGCGCATCTTGGATGAAAGTCCAGAACGCGACAGCCGTCTAGCCCTTAGCTACGCAACCGCAGTCGTTCTCAAAGAATCCCTTCGCTTGCTTGGGGTAGAAGCGCCAGAGAAGATGTAAATCGCCAAAGTTACTTGATTGCAAAGCAATCTAAGTAACTAACGCCAAATCCTATCAGGGATTTGGCTAGGCGCTTCACTAGTTCTGGAACATAAATATTATCGATTTATGTTCCAGAACGTCGTAATCTTAAAGCTATTGGAACTAAAGTTCCTAATTGTTAGACGCTAGCCGCGTATATGCGGACTAGCTAACTGCTTCACTAGTCATAGTCTCTAAATATAATCGATTTAGAGACCATGACGTCGTAACCAGAGATACTTGCCTAAACACTTTACTAATTCACCAAACTAAATAATATCGATTTGGTTTGGTTCATGTCGTAATCTTTTAATTACTTGATTGTTAAGCAATCTAAGTAACTAACGCCAAAGCCTATCAGGTATTTGGCTAGGCGCTTCACTAGTTTTAGGACATAAATATGATCGATTTATGTTCTAAAACGTCGTAATCTTAAAATTATTGGAACTAAAGTTCCTAATTGTTAGACGCTAGCCGCTTATATGCGGACTAGCTAACTGCTTCACTAGTCATGGTCTCTAAATATAATCGATTTAGAGACCATGACGTCGTAACTAGAGACACTTGTCTAAACGCTTTACTAATTCATCTAACCAAATAATATCGATTTGATTTGGTTCATGTCGTAATCTTTTAATTACTTGATTGCAAAGTAGTCTAAGCAACTAACGCCAAATCCTATCAGGGATTTGCTTAGACGCTTCACTAGTAAAGAAACATAAATATTATCGATTTATGTTTCTTTACGTCGTAACCAGAGACACTTGCCTAAACGCTTCACTAATTCACCTAACCAAATAATAGACTTCCTGCAAAACTAGAATCCTAGTTCATGATTGATAATACCAGCAATCAAATTCATTCGTAATCCGAAGCGTTTACGATGATTTCGATAGGTTGTTGAAAACATTTTAAACGTTTTTACTTTGGCAAAGATGTTCTCAACCTTGCTTCTCTCCTTAGATAGCGCATGGTTATAGGCTTTCTCTTCAGCTGTTAGCGGCTTGAGTTTGCTGGATTTACGTGGAGTTTGTGCTTGAGGATATACCTTCATAAGCCCTTGATAAGCACTGTCAGCCAAGATTTTACCAGCTTGTCCGATATTTCTGCGACTCGTTTTGAACAACTTCATATCATGACAATAGTTCACAGTGATCTCCAAAGAAACAATTCTCCCTTGGCTTGTGACAATCGCCTGAGCCTTCATAGCGTGGCATTTCTTTTTACCAGAATCATTCGCTAATTGTTTTTTTAGGACGATTGATTTTTACTTCCGTCGCATCAATCATTACCGTGTCCTCAGAACTGAGAGGAGTTCTTGAAGTTGATAAGGATTATGCTCTGGTTTCTTGTCTTGTTGCTCCTGGTTTTGAATTTGAGGATTTTGAATTATTTGAAAGGGTAGATCTACTGGCGACCTATCTAGAGCACAAGGAGATGATTGAGCGTTTGACCAGATCCTAGTCTTGATAAGCAAATTTAATCTGATTTAGCAATGTTAGGATTTCTGATAATTGTGTTATAATGTTACCAATAGGAGATAATAGATGACAAAACAAGTCTTATTAGTGGATGATGAAGAACACATTCTGAGATTGCTTGACTACCATTTAAGTAAGGAAGGCTTTTCTACTCAATTGGTAACAAATGGACGGAAGGCCTTAGCTTTGGCAGAAACAGAACCCTTTGATTTTATCTTGCTTGATATCATGTTACCACAATTAGATGGCATAGAAGTTTGTAAGCGGCTGAGAGCCAAAGGCGTCAAAACTCCAATTATGATGGTTTCTGCGAAAAGTGATGAATTTGATAAGGTTTTGGCCTTGGAATTAGGGGCTGATGACTACCTGACAAAGCCTTTTAGCCCTAGAGAATTGCTGGCGCGTGTCAAGGCTGTCCTCAGGCGAACTAAAGGAGAACAAGAAGGAGATGATTCAGATAATATCGCTGACGATTCTTGGCTATTTGGGACCTTGAAAGTATACCCTGAGCGTCATGAAGTCTACAAGGCGAATAAGTTACTGAGTTTGACCCCAAAAGAATTTGAACTCTTGCTCTATCTTATGAAACATCCCAACATGACACTGACTAGAGAGCGTCTTTTGGAACGTATCTGGGGGTATGACTTTGGGCAGGAAACACGTTTGGTGGACGTTCATATTGGTAAGTTGAGGGAAAAAATTGAAGACAATCCTAAAGCCCCTCAATTTATTCGAACCATTCGGGGTTATGGTTATAAGTTCAAGGAGTTATAGATGAAACGCTACCTTCAATTTTGGCTAGTCAATCTAAGTGTTAGCCTCATTCTGATTGCAGGGATGGCATTAACTTGGATCAGTAAAGGCATCGGTCTCTTTCTTCTAGCCCTTTCTTTGGGACTAGGTAGCTACTGGCTCTTTTGCCTTTGGAAATGGGAAGTTGCTTTTGAGACCTTGCACCAACCTCTCTTGACCAGTAGTGAATACTTTTTAGAAAAAGGGCAAGAAGACTTAAAGTCTTTGGCTCAGTATGTGTCTGGCCTAAAAACCAAAGTCTCCCAACAGGATCAGCAATACAAGGACCTAGCCGAAACAATGGAGGTTCTCCTGTCGCACCTAACCATGGGGACGTTTTTAGTTTCCGCTCAAGGTCAGATGTTATTATCCAGTCGCTCTCTGCCTCATTATTTTCCCGATGTGGACGGCGACATAAGTTCACTTGATGACCTCAAACGGATGGATATTCGGAATTTAGTTCACCAAGCCTTTGATCAAAAAACAAGGTTAAAACAAGAAGTAAGTGGGTTTCATGAGGGTGACTTGATTTTAGAAGTGACAGCAGTTCCCGTTTTTAGCCCCACCCAATCTGTGGAAGCTGTGCTCGTCTTGCTATATGATTTAACAACGATTAGAACTTATGAAAAGTTAAATTTAGCCTTTGTCTCAAATGCCTCCCATGAGTTGAGGACACCAGTTACTTCGATTAAGGGCTTTGCTGAAACCATTAAGGGGATGTCAGTTGAAGAAGAAGCGCTCAAGGATGACTTTCTAGACATTATTTACAAAGAAAGCTTGCGTCTTGAGCATATTGTTGAGCATCTTCTTACCTTATCTAAGGCTCAACAAATGCCTGTACAATGGACGACCCTTTCTTTGGCAGAATTTGTACAGGATTTGACTCAAAGCTTGCAACCTCAGCTCAAGAAGAAGGATTTACAGCTAAAGGTGCAGGTGCCAGATGATGTCACCCTCGTATCAGATAGTCAATTACTTTCCCAAATCTTACTCAATCTTTTAACCAATGCCATCCGTTACACTGAACAAGGGGGAAAAATTGAGGTCAAGACCCAAAAGGTGAACGAAGGCATTAAGATTTCTGTGTCAGATACAGGGATTGGTATTAGTCAATTAGAGCAGGATCGTATTTTTGAACGTTTTTACCGAGTTAATAAAGGTCGAAGCAGACAAACTGGTGGCACTGGTCTTGGCCTTGCTATTGTCAAAGAACTTAGTCAATTATTAGGTGGCCAAGTCACGGTGACGAGTCAGCTTGGCAGAGGCAGTTGCTTCACGATTTTTCTTCCTAACCAATCTTTCGCACAGGACTAATAATTTTTAAAGCTATTTTTAGGAGCAGCCACTTTTCAAAAGTGGCTTTTTTTGATTCTTTACACAATCTTTACATGAATCAGTGATAAACCTTTACAAAGACTTGTTAGACTATAAGTGTAGTAATCCTACACAAGAAAAATACATAGAAATAAAGGTGATTATTATGAAATTCAAAAAAATGCTTACTCTTGCAGCCATTGGCTTATCAGGATTTGGGCTTGTTGCCTGTGGCAATCAGTCATCTGCTTCCAAACAGTCAGCTTCAGAAACGATTGAGGTGATTTCACGAGAAAATGGCTCTGGAACACGGGGTGCCTTCACAGAAATCACAGGGATTCTCAAAAAAGACGGTGATAAAAAAATTGACAACACTGCCAAAACAGCTGTGATTCAAAATAGCACAGAAGGTGTTCTCTCAGCAGTTCAAGGGAATGCTAATGCTATCGGCTACATCTCCTTGGGATCTTTAACGAAATCTGTCAAGGCTTTAGAGATTGATGGTATCAAGGCTAGTCGAGACACAGTTTTAGATGGTAAATACCCTCTTCAACGTCCCTTCAACATTGTTTGGTCTTCTAATCTTTCCAAGCTAGGTCAAGATTTTATCAGCTTTATCCACTCCAAACAAGGTCAACAAGTGGTCACAGATAATAAATTTATTGAAGCTAAAACCGAAACCACAGAATATACAAGCCAACACTTATCAGGCAAGTTGTCTGTTGTAGGTTCCACTTCAGTATCTTCTTTAATGGAAAAATTAGCAGAAGCTTATAAAAAAGAAAATCCAGAAGTTACGATTGATATTACCTCTAATGGCTCTTCAGCAGGTATTACCGCTGCTAAGGAGAAAACCGCTGATATTGGTATGGTTTCTAGGGAATTAACTCCTGAAGAAGGTGAGAGTCTCAGCCATGATGCTATTGCTTTAGACGGTATTGCTGTTGTGGTCAATAATGACAATAAGGCAAGCCAAGTCAGTATGGCTAAACTTGCAGACGTTTTTAGTGGCAAATTAACCACCTGGGACAAAATTAAATAAAATGTTTGCTCCATAAATCTCTAAAGAGATGCAGACGTTTCATCGTACAATAAGATAAAGAAGGCAAGTAGGGAGGTGTCGCATCTCCCTTACTTTCTTCACTAGAAAGGACAAAATGTGACAAAACAAGCCTTCAAAGAAGCAGTTTTTAGGGCAATTTTTTTCATGAGTGCAACAGTAGCTGTTGTAGCTATTTTGCTAATCTGTTTCTTTATTTTTAGTAATGGCTTACCTTTCATGGCTAACTACGGCTTTGCCCGTTTTTTATTAGGCAGTGATTGGTCGCCAACGAACATTCCGGCAAGCTATGGTATTTTACCAATGATCGTTGGTTCCTTATTAATTACCTTAGGAGCGATTGTGATTGGGGTGCCAACAGGCATCTTGACATCGGTGTTTATGGTTTATTATTGTCCAAAGCCCGTCTATGGCTTCTTAAAATCAGCTATCAACTTGATGGCGGCCATTCCATCTATTGTTTATGGTTTTTTCGGCCTACAATTATTGGTGCCTTGGATTAGAACCTTTTTAGGAAATGGCATGAGTGTCCTAACCGCTTCGTTACTATTAGGAATAATGATTTTGCCAACCATTATCAGTTTGTCAGAATCTGCTATCCGAACAGTTCCCAAAACGTATTATTCTGGTAGCTTGGCTCTAGGAGCTAGTCATGAACGGAGTATTTTTAGTGTCATCTTGCCAGCTGCGAGATCTGGTATTTTATCAGCAGTTATTTTAGGAATCGGTCGCGCAGTAGGTGAAACCATGGCAGTTATTTTGGTGGCAGGCAACCAGCCGATTATTCCAAGTGGGCTCTTTTCAGGAACCAGAACCTTAACAACCAATATTGTTCTGGAAATGGCTTACGCATCAGGTCAGCATAGGGAAGCCCTTATTGCAACCTCAGCAGTTCTCTTTTTCCTTATTCTCTTGATTAATGCCTACTTTGCCTACTTGAAAGGAAAATCATCTTATGAGTAAATACCTGCTAAAACTTCTCGTTTATTGTTTTTCAGCTTTAACCTTTGGCTCTCTCTTTTTAATCATTGGTTTTATCCTCATCAAAGGCTTACCTCATCTAAGTCTATCCCTCTTTTCTTGGACTTATACTTCTGAGAACATTTCCCTTATGCCAGCGATTATTTCCACCGTTATTCTGGTCTTTGGTGCTCTTCTTTTAGCCTTGCCCATAGGGATTTTTGCTGGTTTTTATCTTGTGGAATATACAAAAAAAGATTCCCTTTGTGTTAAAATCATGCGATTGGCCTCAGATACCTTGTCTGGGATTCCTTCCATTGTTTTTGGTCTGTTTGGCATGCTCTTCTTTGTAGTCTTCTTAGGTTTTCAATACTCTCTGTTATCAGGAATCTTAACCTCAGTCATCATGGTGTTGCCAGTCATTATTCGCTCAACAGAAGAAGCCCTTTTATCTGTTAGTGATAGCATGCGTCAAGCAAGTTATGGACTTGGGGCAGGTAAGTTACGGACTGTTTTTAGAATTGTTCTACCAGTTGCCATGCCAGGTATTTTAGCTGGAGTGATACTAGCTATTGGCCGTATCGTTGGTGAGACAGCTGCCCTCATGTATACATTAGGTACCTCTACCAATACGCCAAGTAGTCTCATGTCTTCAGGTCGTTCTCTAGCCCTGCATATGTATATGCTGTCAAGTGAGGGGCTACATGTCAATGAAGCCTATGCTACCGGTGTGATTTTGATTATTACTGTTTTAATGATAAATACTCTATCAAGCTTATTATCTCGAAAACTTGTGAAAGGAGCTTCCTAGTATGGGAACATTTTCAGTCAGACACCTAGACTTATTTTACGGGGACTTTCAAGCCTTAAAAAATATTTCGATTCAATTACCAGAAAGACAGATTACTGCCTTGATAGGCCCATCTGGTTGTGGTAAATCAACTTTTCTAAAAACCCTTAATCGGATGAACGATTTGGTTCCTTCTTGCCATATTGAAGGCCAAGTCCTCTTAGATGAGCAAGATATTTATAGTAGCAAATTCAACCTTAATCAGCTACGTAAGCGTGTAGGGATGGTTTTCCAACAGCCTAATCCCTTTGCCATGTCTATCTATGATAACGTGGCTTATGGCCCAAGGACACATGGTATTCGAGACAAAAAACAATTAGATGCCTTAGTGGAAAAATCTTTAAAAGGGGCAGCCATTTGGGACGAAGTCAAAGATAATCTTAAAAAGAGTGCCATGTCCTTATCAGGCGGTCAGCAGCAACGCCTTTGCATTGCGCGAGCTTTAGCAGTAGAACCTGATATTCTGTTAATGGATGAGCCTACTTCAGCCTTAGACCCTATCTCCACTTTAAAAATTGAAGACCTCATTCAGCAACTAAAAAAGGATTATACGATTATCATTGTTACCCATAACATGCAAC
This sequence comes from Streptococcus sp. 3167, assembly GCF_013277175.1. NCBI lineage: Bacteria > Bacillati > Bacillota > Bacilli > Lactobacillales > Streptococcaceae > Streptococcus > Streptococcus sp. 3167. Next base: position 57,382 of record NZ_VMML01000048.1, read on the forward strand.
AAGCTTCACGTATTTCAGATAAAACTGCTTTTTTCTTAACAGGAGAAATTTGCGAATTTGGAGATACCGTTGACGTGTTTACCAATCCAAAAGATCAGCGCACAGAAGACTATATTTCAGGACGGTTCGGATAAGGAAGGAAAAACCTATGAGAAATCAATTTGATTTAGAATTGCATGAATTAGAACAATCCTTTTTAGGACTAGGACAACTTGTCCTTGAAACAGCTTCAAAAGCCTTACTGGCCTTAGACTCCAAAGACAAGGATATGGCAGAGCTAATTATCAATAAGGATCATGCTATCAACCAAAGTCAAAGCGCTATCGAATCGGCCTGTGCCCGTTTGTTAGCCTTGCAGCAGCCACAAGTGTCTGACCTTCGATTTGTGATTAGCATCATGTCTTCTTGTTCAGACCTTGAACGTATGGGAGACCATATGGCAGGCATTGCCAAAGCTGTTTTGCAACTAAAAGAAAATCAACTAGCCCCTGACGAAGAACAGTTACACCAAATGGGTAAATTATCCCTCAGCATGCTGGCCGATTTATTGGTTGCCTTTCCTTTGCACCAAGCCTCAAAAGCTATTAGTATTGCTCAAAAAGATGAACAGATTGACCAATATTATTATGCCTTATCAAAGGAAATCATTGGACTTATGAAAGACCAAGAAACCTCAATTCCCAATGGAACTCAATACCTTTATATCATAGGTCATCTGGAACGCTTCGCTGATTACATTGCTAACATTTGTGAACGCCTAGTCTACCTAGAAACAGGAGAACTAGTGGATTTGAATTAATTCAACTAATCCTTAAAAGAGAAGAGTACGATTAAGTGCTCTTTTTTATGGTTGTAAAAAAGTTCATTTGACCAATTTAAGCAGTGTAGATAGTGAGGAGCTGTTTCAATTCTATCGTGAACGAGGGAATGCTGAAAACTTTATCAAAGAAAGGAAAGCAGGATTCTTTGGGGATAAGACAGATAGTTCGACCATGGTTAAGAATGAAGTACGTATGATGATGGGCTATCTGGCTTATAATCTCTACCTCTTTTTAAAGCAGCTAGCTGGTGATGAAGTAAAGGCCTTGACTATCAAGCGTTTTCGACCTCTCTTCCTTCATATTGCCGGAAAATATGTCTCTACTGCTAGACGACATATTCTCAAATTCTCAAGTCTATACGCCTATTCAAAACAATTTCAAGCCTTATTTGATACAATCTGCCAGATAAATCTGATACTCCCTATTCCATATAGAGCTAGAGGGCAGGGGAAAACATGCCTAACAATAAGTCACCTTATTTTAAAAATCGAGCATCAAACCAAGGGAGGAGTCTGCCCTTTTTTAGGAAAAAATCAAGACAAATCTCCTCAATCATGTCTCGAACATCAGAAATTAAGCAAAATCACCAGAAGGACAGTAGTTTAACTAGCTTTTCTGGTAATTTTTGAACTGTGTAGTTCGTTAGTGCCAGATATGAATAATTTGAGATGATAAATCTTTCTTCCTCAGGTAGCCTATCATAATACTCTTCAAAAATCTTATCAAAAACACTCTCTTTCTTTTGGGCGATAGTTTCATCTTCGTATGTAGGAGTCCTCATCAAGAAATACTTCAATTCTAGGTATTCCTTATCCAACTCTATATAACTTGGCATCAACTTGTAATCTTCAACCTCCAAACGTTCAGCAATATATTTTAACTTTGTTAGTATTGGTCTGGATTCTCCATTTTCAATTCTAATTAATTGACGGATACTTCATTCAGACTCATCGCCACAAAATTCTGAACGACTGATTTTTTTAGCCAAACGTAATCTTTTAATTTTTTCGCCAAACTCTCGCAAGCTACAAGAACCTCCTGAGTTGTTTACCTCTATTATAAGCATATACTGAATCAAACTATCTATCAGATTTCTTCTCACTTTAACTAAAGACTAAGAGTTTATCCCTTCGTCTCGGTTTTTGTATATTTTTCAAGTAACAAAGCCACCATACCCCAGTAATGCAAGTGCAAAATCCCTCAGAATATGATAGAATAAGAGAAAGGACTCTATTAAGGAGGAAATCATGGAAAAACAAACCATCGCCGTCTTGGGACCTGGTTCTTGGGGAACTGCCCTTTCACAAGTCTTAAATGACAATGGACACGAGGTACGTATTTGGGGAAATCTTCCCGAGCAAATCAATGAAATTAATACCAATCATACTAACAAACACTACTTTAAAGATGTCGTTCTAGATGAAAATATCATTGCCTACACCGACTTAGCAGAGGCACTGAGAGATGTGGATGCGATTTTGTTTGTTGTCCCAACAAAAGTGACACGACTTGTTGCCCAACAAGTTGCACAAACCTTGGACCATAAGGTTATCATCATGCACGCATCAAAGGGATTAGAACCTGATAGCCATAAACGATTATCAACCATTCTTGAAGAAGAAATTCCTGAACATCTCCGTAGTGATATCGTCGTTGTTTCAGGACCTAGTCATGCAGAAGAGACCATTGTGCGTGACCTAACTTTAATAACTGCTGCTTCTAAAGATTTACAAACAGCTCAATACGTTCAGGAGCTATTTAGTAATCACTACTTCCGACTTTATACCAATACGGATGTTATCGGGGTCGAAACCGCTGGTGCTCTCAAAAATATTATCGCTGTCGGTGCCGGAGCTTTACATGGTTTGGGATTTGGTGACAACGCTAAGGCAGCCATCATCGCTCGAGGCTTGGCAGAAATCACCCGCCTAGGGGTAGCACTCGGGGCTAATCCACTGACCTATAGCGGCTTATCTGGTATGGGAGATTTGATCGTAACAGGAACCTCCATCCACTCTCGTAACTGGAGAGCCGGAGATGCTCTTGGTCGTGGAGAATCCCTAGCTGATATCGAAGCCAATATGGGCATGGTGATTGAAGGAATTTCAACGACTCGAGCAGCCTATGAGCTAGCGCAAGAACTTGGAGTCTATATGCCGATTACGCATGCCATTTACCAAGTTATTTACCAAGGAACCAATATCAAAGATGCCATTTATAATATCATGAACAATGAATTTAAAGCAGAAAATGAGTGGTCTTAACCCTCTAGAGAAAGGATTCTTATGGCACTGAAAGTTAGAAAAGCAGTCATTCCTGCCGCTGGACTAGGAACTCGATTTTTACCAGCAACCAAGGCCCTTGCTAAAGAAATGTTGCCAATTGTAGACAAACCAACTATCCAGTTTATCGTGGAAGAAGCTCTCAAATCAGGTATTGAAGATATTCTGGTTGTCACTGGTAAATCAAAACGCTCTATTGAGGACCACTTTGATTCAAATTTTGAGCTTGAGTACAACCTCAAAGAAAAAGGTAAAACAGATCTGTTAAAATTAGTAGATGAAGCAACTGGCATGCGCCTTCATTTCATCCGCCAAACTCACCCTCGTGGTCTTGGAGATGCTGTCCTACAAGCCAAAGCTTTTGTAGGGAATGAGCCCTTCGTTGTTATGCTGGGTGATGACCTTATGGACATCACAGATGAGAACGCCGTTCCTTTGACAAAACAACTGATGAAGGATTACGAAAAGACACACGCATCAACCATTGCTGTCATGCCCGTACCACACGAAGACGTTTCATCATATGGAGTCATTGCTCCTCAAGGTGAAGGAATCAACGGACTCTATAGCGTTGAAACTTTCGTTGAAAAACCAGCGACCGAAGATGCACCAAGTGATTTTGCAATCATCGGTCGCTATCTACTCACACCTGAGATTTTTGATATCCTCGAAAAGCAAGCTCCTGGTGCTGGAAATGAAATCCAACTTACTGATGCTATTGATACGCTCAATAAAACACAGCGTGTTTTTGCCCGTGAATTTACAGGAGCTCGTTACGACGTTGGGGATAAGTTTGGATTTATGAAAACATCTATTGACTACGCCCTCAAACATCCACAAGTCAAAGATGACTTAAAAGATTACCTCATCCAACTGGGAAAAGAATTGGCTGAGAAGGAATAATACTCTTCGAAAATCTCTTCAAACCACGTTAGCTTCACCTTGCCGTACTCAAGTATAGCCTGCGGTTAGCTTCCTAGTTTGCTCTTTGATTTTCATTGAGTATAAAATAAAAAAAGATAAGGTTCAAAAAATGCCTTATCTTTTTTCATTTCACAAATTTTCATCCCATTCCCTTGTAGAGAAGTAAGACTGCGAGTCCTACGAACAAGACTAACGCTACCAGTCTCTGACTAGCACTATACATCCGTCTTTCTCCTCTAACTGGAAAGATAATTGCTAGAAATGCACCACCAACTGCACCTCCGATATGGCCTGCTAGGCTGATTCCTGGAATCAGAACACTTCCAATAATGTTAATCACAAAAAGTGTCAGATAAGACTGTCCTAGCTGTTGGATATAAGGATTACGAGTTGCATAGCGAAGAATGATAATCGCGGCAAATAGACCATAAAGGGAGGTGGATGCACCTGCTGCTAAGGATTTGGGACTAAATACAAAAACAAAGAGATTGCCCATCATTCCTGATAAAAGATAGAGAAAAAAAAACTGCTTAGAACCGAAAATCTCCTCTACCTGCCTTCCAAGATAATAAAGTGAAAGCATATTAACAATGAAATGCTCCCACCCAATATGAACAAAAATAGCCGAAAAGAGACGCCAAATTTGCTCGGGAAAGAGGCGAATGGCAGGCCCATACATGGCTCCAAATCGAAATAGAGTATCCGCCCTGTCAAAGTTTCCTCCTGTAGTTACCAACATTAGTAGAAATACCACGGCCGTCACTAAAAGAAAGAAACTCGTCACAGGGTAACGCCTATCAAAGATTTCCTTCATCAATCAAAACCTCCTGAACAGGAATATCATGGTTTTCAGGGATAAAATCCTGAACTTGATAATGATAAACCGTACTCAAAGTATGACCAGTAAACTGTTCCAGATAGCGGTCATAATAACCTCCGCCATAGCCAATCCGATAGCCTTCCATCGTAAAAGCCAGCCCTGGGACATGAATCAAATCAATCTGAGAGGCATCCACCACTTCCAAATTTCCCTGTGGTTCCAGTAAGCCAAAGGAAGTTTTGACCAGTTGTTGCGGATCATAGACCACAAAGTCCATGCGCCCCTTGGGATAGGTTTTGGGTATCAGAACCTTCTTGCCATCCTTCAGCGCCTGCTCAATCAATCCCTGCGTTTGAAATTCGTGCGGAAAAGAGAGATAGGTTGCGATGACCTTGGCTTCTTGGTAGAAGGGATGGTGTAAAAGCCGCTCGGTTAAAGCTTGCTCTATAGCCTGTTTTTGCTCTTGAGATATAGCCTTCATTTCTTGCAAGACTTGCTTGCGTAGTTCCGATTTCATAGACAACCCCTCTACTCTGCTGCCTTCTTTTTCAGGAAACTAGAGACCGCATCCACCCCAATAGCTAATGCTTCTTCCTTAGGAGCCATCTGAGGGTGATGAAGGGCGTAGGGACTATCGATACCCAGCCAAAACATCACGCCATCAACCTTTGAAAGGAGATAACCAAAGTCCTCGCCTGTCATAGCAGGCTCGATATCAATCAACTCAATTCCGTCTTTCTCTTCAAAAAAGTCCATCAGTTCACGCGCCAAGGCTAGATTGTTCTCAACAGGTAGGTATCCACCTTGCTTGAGTTCCACTTCGACTTCCATATCAAAGGCAGCTGCAACACCTTCTGCAACTGTTTTGACCCTTTTTTGCACCAAGAGACTCATGTCCTGTGTCAAGGCCCGAATAGTTCCATGTAAAAAGGCTGTGTCTGTGATGACATTGTTTGTTGTTCCAGCCTGGAAAACTCCAAAGGTCACCACTGCTCCCTCGATTGGGTTAACATTGCGGCTGACAACTGACTGCACCTGGGTTACAAAGTAACTAGCGGCCACCAAGGCGTCATTAGCTTCATGTGGAAAGGCTGCGTGGCCACCTTTTCCTTTGAAACGGATCTTCACCTCGCAAGTCCCTGCAAAGAGTGTATGAGTATTAGTCGCAATCTGGCCGACTTTCAAATCTGGTCGAACATGGAGGCCATAAAATTGATCTGGTAACCAATCTCCAAAAGCACCATCCTCATACATGAGCATACCACCAGCTTCATTTTCTTCAGCAGGCTGAAACAAAAAGAGCAGATTGTTCTTTGGTTGCTCCTCAAGGGCGCGCTCAAGACAGCCCAAGGCAATGGTCATGTGGAAATCATGGCCACAAGCGTGCATACGACCTTGGTGCTGAGAAGCGAAAGGAAGGCCTGTTTGTTCGACGATAGGCAGACCATCAATATCTGTTCTCCAACCAATGGTACGCTCTGGCTGACTTCCCTGCAAATAAACCAAAATCCCTGTCCGCCAAGTACGAACTTGAACAAACTCCTTGCCCGCAGTCAATTTCTCAATCACATCCAGCAAATAAGCATGAGTTTTGATCTCCTCCAAGCCAATCTCTGGAATCTGGTGCAAATCTCGTCTAATCTGAATCAAATCTAACATCTATCTATCCTCCCATATAGCAGAAAGAGGCTGGAAAAGGGTTCCGCCTCTATTTTTCTTTTACAATTACAAGGTACGAAGCGCATCTTCTAGCGCTGTTTTTTGTTGAGTTTGGGCATCAATCTCTTTGATAATTCGAGCTGGAACACCTGCTACTACTACATTTTCTGGAACATCTTGGGTAACGATAGCTCCTGCTGCGACAACTGAACCACTACCGATTTGGACTCCTTCGATAACCACTGCATTGGCACCGATAAGAACATTGTCTCCAACACGGACTGGTTCTGCGCTAGCTGGCTCAATCACACCTGCTAAAACTGCACCTGCACCAACGTGGCTGTTTTTCCCAACGATGGCACGGCCACCAAGGATAGCCCCCATGTCAATCATGGTTCCTGCACCGATTTCAGCACCGATATTGATAACAGCTCCCATCATGATAACAGCATTGTCACCAATTTCTACCTGGTCACGGATAATAGCGCCTGGCTCGATACGAGCGTTGATAGCACGTTTATCTAGCAAAGGAACTGCAGAATTGCGAGCATCTTGCTCAACAACATAGTCTTGATTTTCTACCAAACCATTGAGAAGCGGAGCCACGTCCTTCCAGTCTCCAAATAAAACATTCCCTAGTCTAACAACCGAGCTAGGTACAGCAGTTGCGAGTTGTCCCTCAAAAGTTACTTTCACACTGGTTTTCTTCTCAGCATTAGCGATAAATTGGATAATTTCTTGAGCATTCATTTTTGTAGCAGTCATAAAAAAACCTCTCATTCTTTATAATGATAACTATTCTACCAAAAAAAGCCTCAAATTTGAAGCCTTTTTGTCTGTTTTTAGGTATGATTTTTTAGGGATGTGAGATAAAACGTGCTGTCGGTAAAAGCAAACCCCTACCGATACAACCTAAAAACACTCTTCACAACTATCTCCCCGTGTTTTATTGACTATTCTAGTATAGCACACTTTTAGAATTAAGAAAAGACTTTTTATCTACTTTCTTTCGCTTCTTCTATAGACAAAAATATCATGGGTAAAATAATCAAGGCCATAGCTAGAAGGAGTGACCAATCCACTACCAGGCCTAAGAACAAAACACTCAAGAGAGCAGAAGAGAGAGGTTCACTGGCACTGATAACGGAAACCACCAAAGGAGAAACCAAGGACACCGCCTTCATGGAAATAAAAAAAGCAAAAGCCGTCCCAAAGAAAGCGATAATGAGACAAATCAAGATACTCCAAATATCAAGAGTAAAGGAAAGCTGATGCACTGGCGAGAGAACATTGCTAAATAAACCTGCCAAAATCATCCCCCACCCAACCGTGGGTACAAAACCATAGCGCTTCGCAAAAGGCTGGGGCAAGATAACATTAAACATAACACCCATAGCACTCAGTAAGCCCGTCACAAGGGCTAGTGGTGTCATGGATAACTGAGAGAGATCTCCCTTTGTCGCCATCAAGCAAACACCCAGCATGGCAACCAAAACATAGAAAACAGCGCTTTTTGACGCTCGTTTTTGATAAACCAAGCGATTGTAAAAGAGGATAAAGACAGGGCTAATAAACTGTAAAATAGTTGCTGTCGTAGCATTTGAGTATTCTACACAGAGATAGAAAAAATACTGAACTGAAAAAATCCCCAAAATAGCATAGGCTAAAAAGGGCAGGTAATTTTTCTTGTCTCGCCAAATATCTAGCACTTGCGATTTTAATTGTATTGCAGACCAAATGAGTACAAGACTCCCTGCTAGTGTCAATCGCATAGAGGTAATCCAGCCAGAAGACACCTGGTAATGAGTAAAGAAATACTCTCCTAGAATTCCACAGATTCCCCAGATTAAGCCGGATAGGAGCGAATAAATAGTTCCTTTAACAATCTTTTTCTGATACTGATTCATACCTTTATTGTAACACGAAAGGAAAAAAGAAAAAAGTGGCAATCCATTGATTCGCCACTTCATTTAGAGAATTATCGTCTCGCCCTTGAAGAAGAAGGTCGTGTAGCACTTGAGTTACTGCTATCGCTAGAACTACTACTTGAACTGCTGGAGCTTGATGGAGTTGGTAGACTCCTCACAATACTAGACCAAGCATTCTGATAATCCGCATCACTTCCGCCAATAGCAAAGCGATAACTTGTCGCTGGCGCTCCTGACTTATTAGCCCAATAGCTGGTAACAGTCGAACCTGTGACCTCTACTTCTTTTCCTTCAACAGAAACCTTCCCTGGTTTTTGACCTGTTGATTTCAAGACTTCCGATTTCACTACACTAGGATCTAAAGCAAAGCGCTCGTTCCCCCAAATGCTTGGGGAGGCTTGCTGAATCGCATTTACTAGATGAGCCATGTAATTAGAGTTATTAGAATAACCTGCTCTACGTGACAATGAATGATTATCATCATGCCCAATCCAGCCACCTAGGGTTAATCTAGGTGTCGAAAGCATAAGCCACATATTTTCGTCTTGGTTGGTTGTACCAGTCTTCCCAATCCAATCTGCATTAGCCAGAGTAGGATTTAAAGCAGTCAGATTCGTCTTGAAGGTTGTTGTCACACGAGAGGATAGAACTTCTCGCAGCAATCCCTGCATAATTGTCGCAGTAGCTTTTGAATAGACTTGAACCGGTTTATCCTGATACTCATATACCACTCTACCATCTGCTGCTTCAATCTTTGAAATCACATGCTTCTGATGATAAACTCCATTATTAGCCAAGGTCTGATAGCCATTGGTATGCTGGGCAACTGTGACTTCAATACCACCACCCATTGGCAAGCTCTCAATACCGTACTCAGGAATCTCGTAGCCCATCTTTTCCATATAACCTTTGACATCCACACCCTTTTCACGAAGCATACGATAGGTCCAGTAAGCAGGGATGTTCCATGAATAGTTCAGAGCTTCTCCCAAGGTCATCATTCCTGTCCCCTTGCTATTAGCATACATAATCGGGTTGCCATTAGCAAAGTTTGTTGGATAGTTAGATAGAATCGTTTCACTTCCCATCAAGCCCTGATCAATAGCAATACCGTAGGCCAGCAAGGGCTTGGTAGTAGAAGCTGGCGAACGTTTGGTATCAAAGGCATGATTATTTTGATTTTCTTGATAATTACGACCACCTACAAAGCCTAGAATAGCACCTGTTTGGTTGTCCATCAAGACATTCCCTACTTCTACACGACCTGTTCCATCGTCTAAAAGATAGCCATAATCAGCAACCGCACTTTGCATGGCAGAATGAATTTTCTGATCTATGGTAGTAGTAATCTTATAACCACCATTTTCAATTTCCTTGGCTGCCAAATCTCGATAAAACTTCTGAGTTGCCTCATTTTTCAACTCCTTAGCGGAGACATTGTCTCTCTGAGCTAGATAGTCATACATACGTTCTTGAGCTTCTGCCAAAGTTGTAAAGTATAAATAGTCTCGTGAAATTCCTGTAACCGTGCCCGATGGTAAAAAGTCCTGTTTAAGGTCATAATCCTTGTACTGAGAATACTCGTCTTTGCTTAATGCACCTGTACGATACATACTGTAAAGAACTGCCTTAGCCCGTCTTAAGCCAATTTCTAGGTCTTCATCACTCTTCAACTCCCCAGTATTTTCATAAGGAGAGTAAGTAATGGGACTCTGTGGAAGTCCTGCTAAAAATGCTGCTTGAGGAACAGTCAACTGACTGGCATCGACACCGAAAATCCCCTCAGCCGCCTGCTGAGCTCCTGCAATATTCTGCCCCTTATTATTTCGGCCAAAGGGAGCCACATTGAGATAGGTCGTTAAAATCTCATCTTTATTCATGGCGCGTTCCAAGGCAAGAGCATCCACAATCTCTGTCGCCTTACGAGCCAAGGTCGGCGCATCCCCAACCACCTGCTGTTTAATCAGTTGCTGGGTCAAGGTTGAACCCCCACTAGAGGAACCCAAACCTACAAATTTCCCCAAGGTCGCACGAATCACCGCCTTGGGTACTACACCCTTATGTTCTTTAAAGTGTTCGTCTTCCGTCGCAATGATAGCCTTCTTCAGATTTTCCGAAATTTGCTCAGATGAGATAGAAGTGCGCAACAAATCACTCTCTATGGAAGCAATTACCGTCCCATCCGCATAGGTAATCTCTGAAATAGAAGAGATGTCCTTGACCTGATGTACCAATTCTTCTGTCTGAGGCACCCGAACCTTGTCAAATAAGGCCACTCCGTACCCCAAAGCAATCCCAGCTCCCAACATTCCTCCTAGAAAACCGAGTACAAAGAGTAAGTTAAATAAGGCTTTTATACTCAGTAAAATAGCTGGAAAAACGGCTGACTTATCTAAGGTTTTAGATTTTTTGGTACTTGAACCTTTCTTGCCAGGTCTAGCTGATTTTTTATTTTTTTGTTTTTGCTGGAAAAATTCCAGCATTTTTCGTTTTAATTCATTTAATTGATTTTGCATGGATTTCCTCACTCTATCTATTATACCATAAAAGGGAAACTTTCAATAAAATAGCCACTTTCTTCCCTATTCTGCTAGGCTATTGCCCAAGTTTGTGATACAATAGTTAGAAACAATAATTTTAAAAAGGAGAAAAGACACATGCACATTTTTGATGAGCTAAAAGAGCGTGGTTTGATTTTTCAAACGACTGATGAAGAAGCTTTGCGTAAAGCCCTAGAAGAAGGTCAAGTTTCTTATTATACTGGCTACGATCCAACTGCTGACAGCCTTCACCTAGGCCATCTTGTCGCAATCTTGACAAGTCGTCGCTTGCAACTAGCAGGTCACAAACCTTATGCGCTCGTTGGCGGTGCTACAGGTCTCATCGGAGATCCGTCCTTCAAAGATGCTGAGCGTAGTCTCCAAACAAAAGACACAGTAGATGGCTGGGTCAAGTCTATCCAAGGACAACTTTCTCGTTTTCTTGACTTTGAAAATGGGGAAAACAAGGCTGTCATGGTCAACAACTACGACTGGTTTGGCAGCATCAGCTTCATTGACTTCCTCCGTGATATTGGAAAATACTTCACGGTCAACTACATGATGAGTAAGGAATCTGTTAAAAAACGGATTGAAACAGGGATTTCTTACACTGAGTTCGCTTACCAAATCATGCAAGGTTACGACTTCTTCGTCCTTAACCAAGACCACAACGTAACGCTACAAATCGGTGGTTCTGACCAGTGGGGAAATATGACAGCTGGTACTGAATTGCTTCGTCGTAAAGCTGACAAGACTGGCCACGTTATAACTGTTCCACTGATCACAGATGCAACTGGTAAGAAATTTGGTAAATCAGAAGGAAACGCAGTCTGGCTCAATCCTGAAAAGACTTCTCCATACGAAATGTACCAATTTTGGATGAACGTGATGGACGCAGACGCTGTTCGCTTCTTGAAGATCTTTACTTTCTTGTCACTTGATGAGATTGAAGACATTCGTAAACAATTTGAAGCAGCGCCACACGAACGCTTGGCTCAAAAAGTCTTGGCTCGTGAAGTCGTTACACTTGTTCACGGCGAAGAAGCCTACAAAGAAGCCCTCAACATCACTGAGCAGCTCTTTGCAGGAAACATCAAAAACCTTTCTGTTAAAGAACTTAAACAAGGACTTCGTGGTGTGCCAAACTACCAAGTACAGGCAGACGAAAATCACAATATCGTGGAACTGCTCGTCTCATCTGGTGTGGTTAACTCAAAACGCCAAGCCCGTGAAGACGTCCAAAACGGAGCCATTTACTTAAATGGCGACCGTATCCAAGACCTTGAATATGTCTTGAGTGACACTGATAAGTTAGAGAACGAACTGACTGTTATCCGTCGTGGAAAGAAAAAATACTTTGTATTGACTTACTAAACTGTTCAACATTTACCTATAAAAAAAGGAGTTACCCTCGAGAAAGGTAACTCCTTTTTGCTGTTAATAGTCCCCACCTATCCCTTAATAGACAGGCTACGCAGTACAATGCGTAAGGTTGTTAGATTATGTAAGATAGAGAGATTTGAAGGACTGAGCCAATTAAACAAGCCAAAGCCAATCAAACTACTATTTACGACAACGGTATCTTGAATATTCTTCTTGATGAGTGTTTGCAAAGATGATGATAGCGAATCCAACTCTTGGAAGAAATCCAAGCGATTATCTAACAATAAAATATCGCTCATCTGCTTAGAAATATCTGCACTCTCATTCATCACCACACCGATATCTGATAGGGTTAGAGCAGCTGAGTCATTCAACCCATCCCCAACCATCAAAATAGTGTGACCTGCTTTCTGCAGTTCCTCTACTAACTCAAATTTCCCATCAGGTTTCAAATCTGTATAAACCTGATCAAAGGGCAAATCTTTGACTAATTGCTCTGTCCTAACCAAGGTGTCCCCTGTTGCCAGAATCAATTTTTTCCCTTGTGCCTTAAGTTTCTCCAAGGCTGCTTTTGCTTCTTTTCTCAAAGGAGTATGAATGCAGAACATTCCAATCAATTCATTCTGATAAGCCAAGAATAAGAGATTGTAGTGACTCTTGTACTCTTCAATTAAAGCATTTTGTTCCAAACTGATATGAATCTGCTCATCCTGCATCAAGACATAATTCCCAATAAGAACTGGTTGGCCATCGATATGAGATTTGATCCCCTTGCTTGCGATATATTGGAGTTTCCCATGCATTTCCTCATGTTCAATCCCCTCTATCTCGGCTTGCTTGACGATGGCATTAGCAATAGGATGATAAATGTGTTCCTCAAGACAGGCACTGATTCTGAGAATATCTTCCTCACTATAGTCCCCAAAAGGTAACACCTTTTCAACTATAGGATAACTAGTTGTGATTGTTCCCGTCTTATCAAACAAGAAAGTATCAACTTCCAGATATTTCTCCAGAACATCTCCATCCTTAATCACCATTTCACGGTTCAACCCCTCCTTGATAGCTGTCAAATAAGCTACAGGAGTAGAGATTTTCAAAGCGCAGGAGAAATCGACCAATAGGAAAGAAATAGCCTTAGAAAAAGAACCTGTTAATAGGTAAGTCAGCCCAGCCCCCAAGAAATTATATTTGACGACCTTGTCCGCCATTTTGATGAAATAGCGTTGTTTCGTTTTCTTGTTTTCTTCAGATTTCTTCATCAACTCAATCAGTTGTAAAATCCGGCTGTTCATCTGATTATCGGTTACACGAATGCGCAACTCTCCAGTTTCTAATACTGTATTTGCACAAACCAAATCAGACTCTCTTTTTTCAACTGGAAAACTCTCTCCCGTCAAGGAACTTTCGTTGACCATACCTAAACCTGAAACTACTTGTCCATCAAACAGAATTTCATTTCCTTGAGATAGGACCAAGACATCTCCTATTTGAACATCGGAACTCTTGATACTAACAACCGTATCCCCCTGTACTAAGAATACGTCGCTCTCTTTTGCAAGAAGACTCTGTTCTAAATCTGTTGCAGTTTTTTTCAAGGACCACTGATCTAAATGATTCCCCAAATCAAGCATAAACATGATATTACTAGCTGTCTTGGATTGGTTCATAAACAAGGACAATAAAATCGCCGAACAGTCCAAGACTTCCATCGTTAGTTCCTTACGCGCTAGTGTTTGATAGGCTTCTCTAATATAACCAAAAGCCTGATAACAAGTCCATATATAGCGAATAGGATACGGCACAAAACTACGAAAAAGCACACGCTTAATCGCTGCACCTGAAACAATAGAATAAGCACTCTCTTCTCTACGAATGGGAAGAGTCATCAACTCAGAAACTTTCCCTTTGTCAATTCTTTTTAAAAAGGCTTCTGCATTATCTAATACAGAAAAGCCTTCTTTTATACGTAGAGTAAAGTGCTGTTGATCCATGTAAAACTGGATAGACTCAATCCCCTTTTCATCTCTCGCCAAGGAACGAAGATAGTCTTGAATATCCAAGGTGAGTGAAAAAGAAGATGATAGTCGGATATGTTGGTATCCTCTATGTAGCACTTTAAAAGACATATTATTCTCCTATAAGGCTATCTAATTGCTCTTCTTTTTTCTCTTGCTCGTATAAATATTTGGCATCTTGCAAGACATCGTCTCCATGTTGTTTCACAACAGAAACAGATGCATCTAGCTCGTCTTTCAACTTGTAAGCCTTAGCCAAAGCTTTAGAATAACCTTTTTTAGCTTCCTTACTTGCCAAGATTTTCAAACCAAGGGTACCAAATGCAACACCACCTAAAAAGAGTGATGATTTTTTCGCAACTTTTGCGACAGTCAATACTTCTTTTAACATACTTATTTCCTCCTTATCATTATTATATAGCAATTTAGATATAAAAGCAATTTAATTTTGGCACTTTGAAAAGTAATGATACTACTATTTAATTCTATTACAAATCATCCTAAAGTTGCTTTCATTTACCTCTTTTGATACACTTAAACTATGAATATAAACCTCAAACCTAAACTCCAGCGTTTTGCTTCTGCGGCTGCCTTTGCCTGTCCTATCTGCCAAGAAAATCTGACTCTGGTAGAGAGCAGTCTCAAATGCTGCAACCGTCATTCTTTCGACTTGGCAAAATTTGGCTATGTCAATCTGGCACATCAAACCAAGCAATCTGCCAACTACGACAAAGAAAACTTTCAAAACCGCCAACAAGTCCTAGAAGCAGGCTTTTACCACGCTATCTTAGAGGCTGTATCTGACTTGCTTGCAAGCTCAAAAACAACCACAACAATTTTGGATATCGGTTGTGGTGAAGGATTCTATTCTCGCAAACTACAAGAAAGTCACTCTGAAAAAACTTTCTATGCCTTTGACATCTCCAAAGATTCAGTCCAAATCGCTGCTAAAAGTGAACCCAACTGGGCAGTCAATTGGTTCGTTGGTGACTTGGCTCGTCTTCCTATAAAAGACACCAGCATGGATATCCTACTAGATATCTTTTCACCTGCCAACTATGGAGAATTTCGTCGCGTTTTATCCAAAGACGGTATCTTGATCAAGGTTATCCCAACTGAAAATCACCTCAAGGAAATCCGTCAGAAGGTGCAAGACCAGCTGACAAACAAGGACTATTCCAACCAAAATATCAAAAATCATTTCCAAGAACACTTTACCATCCTATCTAACCAAACTGCCTCTCTGACTAAGACTATCACAGTAGAACAACTCCAAGCCCTACTCAGTATGACTCCTCTCCTCTTTCACGTTGACCAGAGCAAGATTGACTGGAGCCAACTGACAGAGATTACTATTGAGGCTGAGATTCTGGTTGGGAAAGCATTCTAAACTAGACTTCCCAAAGGTATAAAACTTACCGAAAATCTTCAATATTACAAAAACGCATAAGAACAGGTACTCAAACCTTAATCTTATGCGTTTTGTTATGCAAAAATCACTGGAGTTTCTATACACATTAAGAGGAAATATTTGAAATCAGTTCTTTTAATAACCATTGAATACCATATACTACATTTACCCCAAATATGATATAGGCCGTATAAATCAAGTATTTCGATTTCTCCCGCCTCAAAGAATAAATCTTGTACAAGATAAATAAATTTAAAATAATAAATAATAGAGACAAAATCTTCCTCCAAAATCAATATTAAAAGTAGCCAGTCAGGCATATACCTCATATTTATTTTCGATTCGAGATAACAAACTTATCAATAAATAGCAAGTGATATAAGGCAAGTACAGACCCCCAGGAACTACCTCGAAGAGAGATTTCTTGATGATTGAGAGGAAACAAATCATGGTTACCTATATAGAGGCAGGTCAAAATAACAAATAAAATCCAAAATAAATCCGTCCATTTATATTTTGAAGCCAAATTTCAAGTTCA
>NZ_VMML01000049.1:0-19494 GCF_013277175.1 Streptococcus sp. 3167
CACGGGTGGTTATGACTTTATCGACTCATCTCTAAATAGTTTTTAATGATTTGTAACTCTTTTTGGTTCAAAGGGAGGTAGTTACCTTCTGCTAAATCTGGGTTCAATGTAAAGTCCCCAAATTGGATTCTCTTGAGGCTAGTCACCTTAACACCAACCGAGAGGAACATTTTCTTGATTTGATGAAATTTTCCTTCTGAAATGGTGATAGAGGCTTGACTGAGGGAGGGACTTGCAGATAGAATCTCTAGTTTTGCGGGTTTACAGACAGTGCCATCTAAAAAGACAATTCCTTTTTGAAAGGCTTGGATATGGTCAGGTGTCAGAAGTCCATTAACTTTAACTTGATAAGTTTTATCGACATGATATTGGGGATGGAGGAGCTGAAAGCCTAAGGGACCGTTATCGGTCAAGAGGAGGAGTCCCGTTGTATCTCGGTCCAGTCGGCCGACGGCATAGAGCTTATCAGACTGGATGTCAGGCGGAAGGAGGTCCATGACGGTTGGAAGTTCCCTGTCTTTATTGGCTGTCACGACACCAACAGGCTTATGAAGCATCAGATAGGTGTGCTCATAGCCTTGAATGATTCGGTCCTGAAAAAGGAGTTCCTGTAGTCCTGTATCGATATTTTGGGCTAGGGAGCGGGCTGGGCAACCATCGACGAGAATATCCCCTTTGAGTAAGGCTTGCTTCATGGCCTTTCGGCTAACTTTTTCTTGGGCTAATAAATTATCTAAACGCATACTGTGCCTATCTTATCATAAGTCGCTTGCTTTGAAAAGGCTTGACGTGAAAAGAAAAGCGGAGTGAAAACATTTACACTTGCTTGAGTTATGTTATTTACCTGAAATTATGGTATAATCGTTCAGTTAGAAAATAAATTTTGAATATTATAGAGGAAATCATGACAAAATTAAGAGAAGATATCCGTAACATTGCGATTATCGCCCACGTTGACCACGGTAAAACAACCCTTGTTGACGAATTATTGAAACAATCAGAAACGCTTGATGCACGTACTGAATTGGCTGAGCGTGCTATGGACTCAAACGATATCGAAAAAGAGCGTGGAATTACCATCCTTGCTAAAAATACAGCTGTTGCCTACAACGGAACTCGTATCAACATCATGGATACCCCAGGACACGCGGACTTCGGTGGAGAAGTTGAGCGTATCATGAAAATGGTTGACGGTGTTGTCTTGGTCGTAGATGCCTACGAAGGAACAATGCCACAAACTCGTTTCGTATTGAAAAAAGCTTTGGAACAAGACCTTGTCCCAATCGTGGTTGTCAATAAAATCGATAAACCATCAGCTCGTCCAGCAGAAGTAGTGGACGAAGTCTTGGAACTGTTCATCGAGCTTGGTGCAGATGACGACCAGCTTGACTTCCCAGTGGTCTATGCTTCAGCGATCAACGGAACTTCTTCATTGTCAGATGATCCAGCTGACCAAGAAGCGACTATGGCACCAATCTTTGACACAATTATCGACCACATCCCGGCTCCAGTAGATAACTCAGATGAGCCTTTGCAGTTCCAAGTATCACTTTTGGACTACAATGACTTCGTTGGACGTATTGGTATCGGTCGTGTCTTCCGTGGTACTGTTAAAGTTGGGGACCAAGTTACCCTTTCTAAACTTGACGGCACAACTAAAAACTTCCGTGTTACAAAACTCTTCGGTTTCTTTGGTTTGGAACGTCGTGAAATCCAAGAAGCAAAAGCAGGTGACTTGATTGCCGTTTCAGGTATGGAAGACATCTTTGTCGGTGAAACCATTACTCCTACAGACGCAGTTGAAGCTCTTCCAATTCTACACATCGATGAGCCAACTCTTCAAATGACTTTCTTGGTCAACAACTCACCATTTGCTGGTAAAGAAGGTAAATGGGTAACTTCTCGTAAGGTGGAAGAACGCTTGCAGGCAGAATTGCAAACAGACGTTTCCCTTCGTGTTGACCCAACTGATTCACCAGATAAATGGACTGTTTCAGGACGTGGAGAATTGCACTTGTCAATCCTTATCGAAACAATGCGTCGTGAGGGATATGAACTTCAAGTATCTCGTCCAGAAGTTATCGTAAAAGAAATCGACGGTGTTAAATGTGAGCCATTTGAGCGTGTACAAATCGACACTCCAGAAGAATACCAAGGATCTGTTATCCAAAGCCTTTCTGAACGTAAGGGTGAAATGTTGGATATGATTTCAACTGGTAATGGTCAAACTCGTTTGGTCTTCCTTGTTCCAGCGCGTGGTTTGATTGGATACTCAACTGAGTTCTTGTCAATGACTCGTGGTTACGGTATCATGAACCATACCTTTGACCAATACTTGCCATTGATTCCAGGTGAAATTGGTGGTCGTCACCGTGGTGCCCTTGTTTCTATCGATGCTGGTAAGGCTACAACTTACTCTATCATGTCTATCGAAGAACGCGGTACTATCTTTGTCAACCCAGGTACTGAAGTTTACGAAGGAATGATCATCGGTGAAAACTCTCGTGAAAACGACTTGACAGTTAACATCACTAAGGCGAAGCAAATGACCAACGTTCGTTCAGCTACTAAGGACCAAACAGCTGTTATCAAGACTCCTCGTATCTTGACACTTGAAGAGTCTCTTGAGTTCTTGAACGACGATGAGTACATGGAAGTAACGCCTGAGTCTATCCGTTTGCGTAAACAAATCCTTAACAAGGCAGAGCGTGAGAAAGCTAACAAGAAGAAAAAATCAGCTGAATAAGAGCTAGAAAGAGAGAAAGATGGTCTATTTAGTCCTAGGGATTTTACTGCTCCTACTCTATGTATTTGCGACACCAGAAAGTATTAAAGGGACAGTCAATATCGTCGCTATGGTATGTATTTTAGTGGCACTTTTGGTTTTGTTGGCTCTATCTTTTCTGAAAATTTTTCAATTACCAACAGAAATGTTCCTAGCAATAGCCATGTTAATCCTAGCTTACTTTAGTGTGAGAGACATCACACTCATGCCAGTCAAAAAAGGTAAAAGAAGATAAAAAAGAGAGTTTTGGCTCTCTTTTTTTGGTAGGAATTTTACAATAGTTTGAATTGTTTTTTTACTATAACATCATCTCTTTTGCTTGGATAATATGAATGGGAAAAACTTGAATAAAATTTGTCAATGACATCTATTTAATATTTGGTTAGTACTGGTTGCATATTATTTTGAAATAAAACTACTATATAATATTATTCATATAGGTAACATAAAAACATTATTCATATAGGTGATATAGTAAAATATCTAAAAAATTCGATTTTTTCCTTGACAACAAATAATAAAAATGCTATTCTTATTATATAAGAAATCGGTTTCAAAAAAGAGAGAATAGGATTTATTTTGTTGCATTGTTGCTCAGGGTGTGCTTTTTTGAAAGGAAAAATAAAATGAAAACGAAAAAACATAGATTACTTGCTCTAGCTCTTATTTCAAGTTTTACATTATTGGAAGCTGCATCAGCTGCTGTACAATATCCAGATGGAGGAGTATGGACGTATGGAGAAGGTTCAGGAGGTGGTTGGGCTTTTTCAAATTACTATCATGGTAAAAAATATCATTATTCTTCTCTTGTAAGTAAATGGGATAGTCATTCAGATAAAGGATCAGCACCTGCAGGGAAAACTTCAGAGGCTTGGATTTGGACTAAATTTGGGGAACAAGTAGCATTTTACTATGACTATGACTAATATTTAGTTTTCTTAGATAATTCCCCTTGTAAGAAATTACAAGGGGAATTTTGTTTACAAGGAGTCTACTATGAAGAAACTATTCATATTATTATCAACTTTTTTTCTCAGCTTCTTCCTTGCTTGGATTATTGTCTTACGTGCGCCACAATATTTATATGCAAGCTATGATTCCGTTTCTTTACTTCGTGTCAAAAAAGATACTCAGGAACCGACGCGTGAGGTATTTGAACAGGAATTGGAGAATTTTGCAAACTCAGAACAGAGTTTAATAGCTAGAAGAATTGTAGAGCCGAGTAAGGATGGGACGACTAACTTTACTTATGCAACTTATGGTCAGGGAACTTTACCAAAAGAATTCCAAGAAGCTAGCCAAGAAAGTCGTGAACGTAGTGATCCGCTAAATAGTTATCTCCTTTTGTCAGGCTCCTTGACGAAAGAAAAGCTTGCCGATAAATTAGGAGATTTGGGTTATAAAGCAATTGCTGACCGAAAGATACCGCCCTATTCTCTTGCTTTTCGAATATTACTAAATCCCCTTATTTTAATTAGTTTAGCAATATTTGGCTTATCTTTCTTTGCTTTAGTGATTATCACTCGGATTAAGGAAATGAGAGCTGCAGGTATAAAACTCTTTTCTGGTCAGACTCTCTTATCCATCATGGGGCATTCTTTATCGACTGATATCAAGTGGCTCCTTCTATCAGCCCTCCTTTCCTTCCTAGGTGGGGGAGTCCTTCTTTTTAGTCAAGGTTTGTTTTATCCTATCTTGTTAGCCACCTATGGTTTTGGGATTAGTTTCTATCTGTTGTTTTTATTGGCGATTTCAATTTTACTAATGCTCCTTTATCTAATGAGTTTGAATTACAAAGCATTAGTTCCCGTTATTAAGGGGAGATTACCCCTTAAACGCCTGATGATTTTAACTCTATTGTGTCAGTTGGTTGCTGTTTTTACAGTGGGCTACGCTGTTAAGACAGGCTTGACGTCTTACCAACGATTGAAAGAACTTGAAATTTCAAAACAAGCATGGCAAGACAGAGCAGACTATTATCAAATTTCTTTTGGCTTAGGTGATAGAGGAAAAGATACAGAAAATCAGAGCAAGTGGTATGCCTTTGCCAAGGAAGCAATCGAAGAAGAACAGGCTCTATTTGTAAAAGATAATCTCATTCATTTTGCAAATCCTCAAGGAAAAAATGAACAGCGAGAGACACTGGATACCTATAGTCCAGATGCTAATACGCTCTATGTCAGCCCAAGTTATTTGGACAAGGAAAAGGTCGTGGTAGATGCTGAGACCAAACAGAAGTTAGTCCATCTTCAAAAAGGAGAATTTGGACTCTTATTACCAGAATCTCTTCGTTCACAGGAAGCAGAACTTAAGAAAGCTTTTGAAGAAAGTTTGAACTATTACGGGCAATCAAGTGAGGAGGCAAGTGCTCCTTTAGAGTATGAAATGAGAGCGATTATTAGCTATCTTCCAACTGGAGAAAAGCGATTTGTTTATAATAACGGTGAAAGCCCAGTATCCATTCAGTACTTAACCGATCCGATTTTAGTTGTATTTACTCCAACATCTACAGGTGATAGTTTCATTTCAAAATATGTTTGGTCTATCAATGCTGGAAAACAACTTTTTATCAAAGGATATGAGAGTGGGCTAGAACTCTTGAAGAAAGCTGGAATTTATGAGCAAGTATCTTATCTTAAAGAAGGAAGAAGTGTTTATCTAACTCGTTATAATGAAGTTCAAACTGAAACAGCAACTTTAATCCTAGGAGCTATTGTTGGAATAGCTAGTTCCTTGTTACTCTTTTATTCTGTCAATCTTCTATATTTCGAGCAATTCCGCCGAGATATTCTGATTAAACGAATTTCAGGTTTACGATTTTTTGAAACACATGCTCAGTATATGGTTAGTCAATTTGCCAGTTTTGTATTTGGTGCTAGTCTCTTTATTTTAAGCAGTCGAGACTTGGTGATTGGCTTGCTCACTTTATTCGTCTTTCTAGCTAGTGCAGTTTTGACGCTTTACCGTCAAGCGCAGAAAGAATCTCGTGTTTCTATGACAATTATGAAAGGAAAATAGGATGATTGAACTAAAGAATATATCTAAAAAATTTGGAAGCCGTCAGCTATTTTCAGATACCAATCTTCATTTTGAAGGTGGGAAAATTTATGCCTTAATCGGTACAAGTGGCTGTGGTAAGACAACACTCTTGAATATGATTGGACGATTAGAGCCGTATGACAAAGGGCAAATTATCTATGATGGCACCTCTCTTAAGGACATCAGGCCTTCTGTTTTCTTTAGAGATTACTTAGGATACCTATTTCAAGATTTTGGCTTAATTGAAAGCCAAACCGTCAAAGAGAATCTCAATCTGGGTTTAGTTGGTAAAAAGTTGAAGGAAAAAGAGAAAATCTCTTTGATGAAACAAGCTCTAAACCGTGTAAACCTCTCTTATTTGGATTTAAAGCAACCTATCTTTGAATTATCAGGAGGAGAAGCACAACGTGTTGCATTAGCGAAGATAATTTTAAAGGATCCACCTTTGATTCTCGCAGATGAACCAACTGCTTCACTAGACCCCAAAAACTCTGAGGAATTACTTTCTATCCTAGAATCTTTAAAAAATCCGAATCGGACCATTATTATTGCGACCCACAATCCTCTGATTTGGGAGCAAGTGGACCAAGTCATTCGAGTTACCGATTTATCACATAGATGATATGGTAAGATTCATACTCAATGAAAATCAAAAAGCAAACTAGGAAGCTAGCCGCAGGCTGTACTTGAGTACGGCAAGGCGAAGCTGACGTGGTTTGAAGAGATTTTCGAAGAGTATCAGTTAGAAGAAAGAGTCACAAACACACTTTGTGGCTTTTTTATTTCCATAAAAATGGTAAAATAGTAGGAGTAGAAATGGAGTTCGAGACATGAAAGTAATAGATCAATTTAAAAATAAGAAAGTCCTTGTTTTAGGTTTAGCCAAGTCTGGTGAATCTGCAGCTCGTTTGTTGGACAAGCTAGGTGCTATTGTAACGGTAAATGATGGGAAGCCTTTCGAGGACAATCCAGCTGCCCAAAGTTTGCTGGAAGAAGGGATCAAGGTTATCACAGGTGGTCATCCTTTGGAACTTTTGGATGAAGAGTTTGCCCTCATGGTGAAAAATCCAGGCATCCCATACAGTAATCCCATGATTGAAAAGGCTTTGGCAAAGGGAATTCCAGTCTTGACTGAGGTGGAATTGGCTTACTTGATTTCAGAAGCGCCCATTATCGGTATCACAGGTTCAAATGGAAAAACAACCACAACGACCATGATTGGGGAAGTTTTGACTGCTGCTGGGCAACATAGTCTTTTATCAGGAAATATCGGCTATCCAGCTAGTCAAGTGGCCCAAACTGCGTCAGACAAGGACACGCTTGTTATGGAACTTTCTTCTTTCCAACTCATGGGCGTTCAAGAATTCCATCCTGAGATTGCGGTTATTACAAACCTCATGCCAACTCATATCGATTATCATGGATCATTTGAGGAATATGTAGCAGCTAAGTGGAATATCCAAAACAAGATGACAGCAGCTGATTTCCTTGTCTTGAACTTTAACCAAGACTTGGCAAAAGAGTTGGCTAGCAAAACACAGGCTACTGTTGTTCCATTCTCAACACAGGAAAAGGTTGATGGAGCTTATCTGGAAGATGGTCAACTCTACTTCCGTGGTGAAGTAGTCATGGCAGCGAGTGAAATCGGGGTTCCAGGTAGCCACAATGTAGAAAACGCCCTTGCGACGATTGCTGTAGCCAAGCTTCGTGATGTGGACAATCAAACCATCAAGGAAACTCTTTCAGCCTTCGGTGGTGTCAAACACCGTCTCCAATTTGTGGATGAAATCAAGGGTGTCAAATTCTATAATGATAGCAAGTCAACCAATATCTTGGCTACTCAAAAAGCCTTGTCAGGATTTGACAACAGCAAGGTCATTTTGATTGCAGGTGGTTTAGACCGTGGCAATGAGTTTGACGATTTGGTTCCAGATATTACTGGACTCAAGAAGATGGTCATTCTTGGTCAGTCTGCCGAACGTGTCAAACGGGCAGCAGACAAGGCTGGTGTGGCTTATGTGGATGCGACTGATATTGCAGATGCGACCCGCAAGGCCTATGAACTTGCGACTCAAGGAGATGTAGTCCTTCTCAGTCCAGCCAATGCCAGCTGGGATATGTATGCTAACTTTGAAGTACGTGGCGACCTCTTTATCGACACAGTAGCGGAGTTAAAGGAATAATATGAAAAAAATTGTCTTTACAGGTGGGGGGACGGTTGGACACGTTACCCTCAATCTTTTGTTAATGCCCAAGTTCATCGAAGATGGCTGGGAAGTCCACTATATCGGGGACAAGAGTGGTATTGAACACCAAGAAATCCTCAAGTCAGGTTTTGACGTCACCTTCCATTCCATTGCAACTGGGAAATTGCGTCGCTATTTCTCTTGGCAAAATATGCTGGACGTCTTCAAAGTTGGTTGGGGAATTGTCCAATCGCTCTTTATCATGTTACGAGTTCGTCCACAGGCCCTTTTTTCAAAGGGAGGCTTTGTCTCTGTACCGCCCGTTATCGCTGCGCGTGTGTCAGGAGTGCCTGTCTTTATTCACGAATCTGACCTGTCTATGGGCTTGGCCAATAAAATCGCCTATAAATTTGCTACGAAGATGTATTCAACCTTTGAGCAAGCTTCAAGTTTGTCTAAGGTTGAGCATGTGGGAGCAGTGACCAAGGTTTCAGACCAAAAAACTCCAGAACCAGATGAATTGGTGGATATTCAAACCCACTTTAATCCTAAATTGCCAACTGTATTGTTTGTCGGTGGTTCTGCAGGAGCTCGTGTCTTTAACCAATTGGTGACAGACCATAAGAAAGAACTGACAGAGCGCTACAATATTATCAATCTAACTGGAGATTCTAGCCTGAATGAATTGAGCCAAAATCTCTTTCGTGTTGATTACGTGACCAATCTTTATCAACCCTTAATGGAATTGGCTGACATTGTTGTGACACGAGGTGGTGCCAATACGATTTTTGAGCTCTTGGCCATGGCAAAATTACATGTTATTGTGCCACTTGGTCGTGAAGCTAGTCGTGGAGACCAGATTGAAAATGCAGCTTACTTTGTAAAAAAAGGCTATGCAGAAGAGCTTCAAGAAAGCGATTTGACCTTGGACAGTTTAGAAGAGAAGCTTTCTCACTTACTAAGTCACAAGGAAGACTACCAGACTAACATGAAGGCATCTAAGGAATTGAAATCTCTAGCAGATTTTTATCAATTGTTGAAAAAAGATTTATCATAAGGAAAGTAAATGTCAAAAGATAAGAAAAATGAGGGTAAAGAAATCCTCGAAGAATTTAAAGAGTTATCAGAATGGCAGAAACGGAACCAAGAATATCTAAAAAAGAAGGCTGAAGAAGAGGCGGCCCTAGCTGAGGAGAAGGAAAAGGAAAGACAAGCTCGAATGGCTTCAAAATTTGAAGATTCAGATGCAACCGAGGCCCAAGAGAGTGAATCTGATTCAAAAGACTCAGAATCAGCTAAGGAAGAGTCTGAAGAAAAAGTAGCATCCTCAGAGGCTGACAAAGAGAAAGAAGAGATAGAAGAATCAGAGTCTAAAGAGAAGGAGGAACAGGATAAAAAGCTTGCTAAAAAGGCTACAAAGGAAAAACCAGCCAAAGCAAAGATTCCTGGCCTCCATATCTTACGAGCTCTAACGATTTTATTTCCAAGTCTGCTTTTATTGATTGTCTCTGCCTACTTGCTCAGTTCTTATGCGACCATGAAAGATATTCGTGTTGAGGGAACGGTGCAAACTACAGCTGATGATATTCGACAGGCTTCAGGTATTCAGGATTCGGATTATACGATTAACCTTCTGCTAGACAAGGAAAAATATGAAAAGCAGATTAAGTCTAACTATTGGGTTGAATCAGCTCAACTTGTTTATCAATTTCCAACCAAGTTCACTATCAAGGTCAAGGAATATGATATTGT
This sequence comes from Streptococcus sp. 3167, assembly GCF_013277175.1. Classification (NCBI taxonomy): domain Bacteria; kingdom Bacillati; phylum Bacillota; class Bacilli; order Lactobacillales; family Streptococcaceae; genus Streptococcus; species Streptococcus sp. 3167. The sequence goes on from NZ_VMML01000049.1 coordinate 9,763, forward strand.
GGCCTACTATATTTCTGGTGAAAACCATTATCCTATTCTTTCCAGTGGTCAGCTTGAGACCAGTGCTGTGAGTTTGGTCAGTCTACCAGAAACTTATATATCAGTTCTCTTTAATGATAGTGAACAAATCAAAACCTTTACGTCAGAACTTGCTCAAATTAGCCCAGAACTCAAGGCGGCTATCCAAAAGGTGGAACTAGCTCCCAGCAAGGTCACTTCCGATTTAATTCGATTGACCATGAATGATTCGGACGAAGTCTTGGTTCCTCTATCTGAAATGAGTAAGAAACTGCCTTATTACAGTAAGATTAAGCCTCAATTGTCAGAACCAAGTATGGTCGATATGGAAGCTGGAGTCTACAGCTACACTGTAGCGGATAAATTGATTATGGAAGCAGAAGAAAAAGCTAAAAAAGAGGCCGAAGAAGCTGAGAAAAGGCAGGAAGAGGAACGTAAACGTTTAGAAGAAGAACAGAAAAAACAAGAGGAAGAGAGCAATCGAAACCAAACGACCCAGCGCTCATCGCGTCGCTAGGTTTTACCTTTTCTCCTATAGCTCTTTAGTTGCCATGTTTTTACGTTTAATATTTGACATCTGTTTTTCTTTATGTTATATTTACAATGTAATCGATTACAAAAAAATTTTATGAAGAAGGTAACACATATGTCAGATGAAGTATTCTTATTTGAAGAAATTGAAGAAATCGTAGCCCCTACAGATGGTGAATTTTGGGGGGGAGTTTTACTTGGAACTGGGGTAGTTCTCTTAATTGGAGTAGCCTGTTGTTAAAAAGATAGGGAGTGATAATCATGCAAGATAACTTTTTATTTGAGGAAATTGAAGAAATTTCAGTACCAGTTAGTGATTTTTCAGCTGGACTTGCAACAGGTATCGGATTTGGTTTAGCAATCCTTGCTCTTGCTGGTTGTTGAAGTTTGTTCACTTACTAATATCAAGCTTTTTCAATTTCATTTTAGACAGTCATTTGAATTTTCCGTATTAGTCTTGCAGCAAGAGATTAATAGAATTAGTCATTATTTTATTGATTGCGGACTGAGGGACTAGAGTATGTTTTACTTAGCCCCTCTTTTATTTATTAAAGGTTAGGTTTGTTATGAGAATTGTTGATAAGATTAAGATATTACCTACTCCTTATGAGGGACAGTATCATCTATATATACCATCCAGTAAGAAACATGTATTAGTTGGGAAACAGGAAAAAAAATGGTTAGAGCAACTAATAGGTCAAGAATTTACCATATCGGACTTATTAGTGTTAGTAGGGAAGAAATATTATTTAAGATTTTATATTGTTCTTAGTAAAATGGGACTTATAGATTCTATGAAATCACGAAAAAAGATAAATATTTTTAAAATATCTTGGGACTTTAATATAACATTATCTGAAAAATTAAACTATAAAAGATTTAATAAGAATTTTGAAAAAATCCTATTTGGTATTTTCCCATTGGCTCTTATTTTGCAATGTTTTATTATGTATATTTATAGGGCGGATATTTTGACTAATTTCCAAAACTTTCCAATAACGCTAAACATTCTTTTATTTTGGTTGCTTGTTGTTATTATATCTGCAACGATACATGAATTTAGTCATGCAATAATTGCTAATAATTATCAAATTGAGATCCCAAATTGTGGAATAATGCTACTTTTGTTTAATTTGGCTTTTTTTGTAGATTTAAGTGGGGTGCAATTCCTAAAAAATAAAAAACAATTTTTGAAAATTATGTTAGCAGGAATTGCTTCAAATTCGATTTTATCACTTACAGGTTTACTTGTTTTATTGTTCACATCGTATAAATTGCTTGGACTCTTATTTTTTATCATTAACTTAGGTATGATTTTTATTAATTCAATTCCTTTTTTTCAGTATGATAGTGGTATTATTTTAAGATACTTGAATTCTAACAATAATAACTTGAATTTTCAATATATAGTTCAACTTTTAATAGCATTTGTTATTATTTATTTCCCTTTGAGTCAACTATTACAATTTTTGACACCTAATATTATTGTTCGTAGTATAGGAGGGGTAGTTGTTTCTATACTGCTTTCTATATTATATATGAGAGGAAGGACGAAATATGTTCTACGTAAATAGTTATGTTTTTGCTTATAAAAAAGAAGGTATAATGTATTTGCGTGGTCGGAGTATGCGGGAAATAGCTATAGAACCTCAAATTTCGCAAGAATTTATCAACGATCTATTTAATAGTTGTAAGGAACTATTAGAGATAGAAGAAGTATTAGGTAGTAAACTAACATTTGAACTATTAAATGAACAAATTTTAATTTCGGATGAGATAGATATTGATAGTAGATATTCTAGAACTAAAGGTTACTATTCGTTATTTTATAATGAAGAGTATAATAAAATACAGAATAAAACAGTATTAGTATTAGGAGCCGGAGCCTTAGGATGTTATATATCTCTAAGTCTAAGTATGTATGGAGTGAGGAAACTTATTGTCGCTGATTACGATATAATAGAACCATCAAATTTAAATAGGCAAATTCTTTATACAGAGTCGGATGTTGGTAAGGAGAAGATTAATGTTCTTTCTCAAAAAATACACAAGTATAATTCAGATGTTCAGGTAGTACCTATTTCTATTAAAGTTTCTTCAGTAGAAGAATTAGAAAACATTGTTGCGGAATATGGGAGTATAGATTTTATCGTTAAAGCAATTGATACGCCCATTGATATTATAAAAATTGTTAATCAATTTGCTGTATCGCATAAGATATCCTACATATCAGGAGGGTTTAATGGATGCTATCTTATTATTGATAATATATATATCCCTACCATCGGTTCTTGCTTTGCTTGTCGGAATATAAACAAAGATATAAATAAGTACACTTTATCTGATAAGACAAAGTGGCCGACTACACCAGAGATGCCTGCTATTTTGGGAGGGATAATGACTAATTTAATAATTAAAATATTTCTGGGATGTTATAATGAAATCCTAATAGATAACGCTTACGTTTATAATATGAGAAATCATGCTCTAAGTCAAGAAAAATATGTTCTGGAAAACGGAGAATGTCCAATTTGTAAAAAAAATAATAAAGTGAAAGATAACAATATTAGAGCGAAAACATTTATTCGTTCAGTTTGTTTTTGCTTATTATCAGGAGGAGTAGCTTTTTTATCTGTTATTGGGCAGTTCACTGTTATAGAAACACAATTAATAGTATTGTTCTTGGGTATTATTTTTGCTATATATTATGCTTACTACAATAAAAATATTCAAACATCATTGGAAAATATAGTATGGCTTTTTTCATCGTTTGAGATTTTATTTTTGCTTGTTAATTTTAGAACATTTATTCAGTTACCAGTGGATATTTTTATTAGTATGATAATATTTTTAATGCTGTGGATATTTATTATGTTAGGTATAGTGTGTCTTAGTTATTATATAACTTTATTATTTAGCAAGGAGGCTTAGTATGTTTAAAAAAATAGGTATAATGAGCATTTGCATATATATAATTATTTTATACTGCTTGAGAATGTATCATATTATCAATAATATTGAAACAATCTTGCTAACGGTTATATGCTTAATGTTATTGTTTTTTTTAAGACGTTTATTTGATAAAGCTAAGTAAATAGATGTTAAGTAAAAATGTAGAATATAAAGGAGGGGCAATGAGTATGATTGAAGTTAGCCATTTATCAAGAAGTTTTGGTGATAAAATAGCTTTAAATGATATAAGTTTCACTGTTAAAGAAGGTCAGATTTTTGGATTTTTAGGACCATCTGGTTCTGGAAAGACCACAACGATTAATATTCTGACTGGGCAGCTCCTTGCCGATAAAGGACAATCTATTATTTTGGGACAAAAATCTCAAAATTTAACAAGCGGTGAATTAAAGAGAATTGGATTGGTTAGCGATACAAGTGGATTTTATGAGAAAATGTCTCTGTATAACAATCTTCTTTTTTATAGTAAATTTTATAATATTAGTAAATCACGTGTTGATAATTTGTTAAAGCGAGTAGGATTATATGATAGTCGCAAGATGGTAGCAGGAAAATTATCCACTGGAATGAGGCAACGAATGCTTTTAGCACGAGCTCTTATCAACAAACCCGCTGTACTCTTTCTGGATGAACCGACCTCAGGTCTAGATCCCACAACTTCTCGAACAATTCATGAGTTAATTTTAGAATTGAAAACAGCAGGGACAACGATTTTTCTAACGACTCATGATATGAATGAAGCAACTCTTTTATGTGATTATGTTGCCTTATTAAATAAAGGGAAATTAGTTGAGCAAGGAGCTCCTTCTGAACTCATTCAAAGATATAATAAAGATAAAAAGATTAAGGTTACAGATTATAATGGGAATCAGATAACTTTTGATTTTACATCACTAGAACAGGTATCTCAGGCTGATCTGGAAAATATTTTTTCAATTCATTCATGTGAGCCTACTTTAGAAGATATTTTTATCACATTAACAGGAGGAAAGCTAAATGCTTAAACGGTTTCTGGCTTTGGTATGGTTGCGTTGTCAAATCATCCTTTCCAATAAGAGTATTTTATTGCAAGTTTTAGTGCCTTTTGCTTTCACATATTTTTATAAATATCTTATGGAAACACAGGGGAAGGTCAACGATCAACAGGCATTAGTTCTTTTGATGATGTGTTTACCTTTTTCTTTGGCTTTGGCTGTTGGAAGTCCTATAACTATTATCTTGTCTGAAGAAAAAGAAAAGTACAATTTACAAACTCTTCTGTTGAGTGGTGTTAAAGGCTCCGAATACATTTTATCAACTATGTTTCTTCCTTTTTTGCTAACTTTTGTGATTATGGGAACTACTCCTCTTATTTTAGGAGTTACAATTGTACATACTTTTAATTATATTACAATCGTTCTTCTAACCTCTTTATCCATCATTTTATTCTATTTATTGATAGGTTTAACCGCGAAGAGCCAAGTAGTAGCTCAGGTTATCAGTCTTCCTGCTATGATTTTAGTTGCTTTCTTACCGATGCTATCTGGTTTGGATAAGACAGTTGCGAAGATAACAGATTATAGTTTTATGGGACTATTTACTAAGTTTTTCACAAAATGGGAGGAATTTTCATGGAATAAAACTCTAATTCCTAATCTAACACTACTTATTTGGATTGTTCTTCTATTAACTTTAATTACGATAACTATTAGGAAAAAGAAAATTTCTTAATTGAGTTATTTTAATGATTATAAACACAAGTGGGAAGGAAAAAATGAACTGATCTTTTTGACAGCAATTCTACAGAATAGTCTTATTGCTATATTTTGATTTGAGTGTACGAAAAAAGAAAAATAACAATAGTGCTCATACTAATTGCAGAAGTTTTGGGTGATAAGATAACTGATAAATTGCAATAAAAAATGCAACATTTTTAAATCTCCTCTATAAGTGCTTCAAAACCTGTCTTGTAATCCAAGTATTTTTGGGGACGGTGATTAATAAGCTAGCAAAGCATCATTAAGGATTTTTTCGGTAATTGTTGCCAAATCGGTTTAAGAAAATACTCACGAAGAAGTCCATTCGCATTCTCATTACTTCCCCTTTGCCAAGATGAATAGGCATCCGCAAAATAAAACAGAATTCCCATTTGTTCAATTAAAGGGTAACAAGCAAACTCTTTTTCTCTGTCCGAAGTGAAAGTCTTTAACTATTCTTTTGGAAAGAGTCTTGTGAGGTGTTCAATAGCAGTCAACATGGATTTAGCTGTTTTTACTTGACAAGTGCTAGTAGAAATAATAGAATAGTAAAAAACCTTTAAAGCAGTCCAGAGAGGCAGCTAAGGTTAGACGGTGAAAGGGTGGAGACTACCCATTTTTCGTGGAACCTTGCTGTTGGCAGGTTCCTTTTTTCGTGGCTTCTGTTGGCCAGACTCTCTCACTAGTAAAGGTAAAAGGAGAAACCTATGCGAGAACATCGTCCAATCATTGCTCTTGATTTTCCTAGTTTTGAGGCGGTCAAGGAATTTTTAGCTCTTTTCCCAGCAGAAGAAAGCCTTTATCTCAAGGTAGGGATGGAGCTTTATTACGCAGCGGGGCCTGAGATTGTGTCCTACTTAAAAGGTTTGGGTCATAGTGTCTTTTTGGATCTCAAACTTCATGACATTCCCAATACAGTCAAGTCAGCCATGAAGGTCTTGTCTCAGCTTGGTGTCGATATGACTAATGTCCATGCGGCTGGTGGTGTAGAGATGATGAAGGCGGCGCGTGAAGGTCTTGGGAGTCAAGCCAAATTGATCGCTGTAACTCAGCTCACATCAACGTCAGAAGCTCAGATGCAGGAGTTTCAAAATATCCAAACCAGTCTGCAAGAGTCTGTGATTCACTATGCCAAGAAGACAGCTGAAGCTGGCTTGGATGGTGTTGTTTGCTCGGCTCAGGAAGTACAAGTCATCAAGCAGGCTACCAATCCAGATTTTATCTGTCTGACACCAGGGATTCGTCCAGCTGGTGTTGCAGTTGGAGATCAAAAACGAGTCATGACACCTGCTGATGCCTATCAAATCGGCAGTGACTATATCGTAGTGGGACGTCCCATTACCCAAGCTGAGGATCCTGTTGCAGCTTATCATGCCATCAAGGATGAATGGACACAGGACTGGAATTAAAGAACTAGCTTAGAAAAATAAAAGGAGAAGACCATGACACTTGCCAAAGATATCGCTAGCCACCTCTTGAAAATCCAAGCCGTTTACCTCAAACCAGAGGAACCCTTCACTTGGGCATCTGGTATCAAGTCACCGATTTACACTGATAATCGTGTGACACTATCCTATCCAGAAACTCGTACCCTAATTGAAAATGGCTTTGTGGAAGCTATCAAAGAAGCCTTTCCTGAGGTAGAAGTCATTGCAGGAACTGCAACAGCAGGGATTCCTCACGGAGCCATCATTGCTGACAAGATGAACCTGCCATTTGCCTACATCCGTAGCAAACCAAAAGACCACGGAGCTGGTAACCAAATCGAAGGTCGCGTAGCTCAAGGTCAAAAAATGGTAGTGGTTGAAGACCTTATTTCAACGGGTGGTTCTGTTCTTGAAGCCGTAGTAGCAGCTAAACGCGAAGGAGCAGATGTACTTGGAGTTGTAGCGATTTTTAGTTACCAATTGCCAAAAGCAGATAAGAACTTTGCAGATGCTGGTGTGAAATTGGTGACGCTTTCTAACTACAGTGAACTCATCCATCTAGCCCAAGAAGAAGGCTATATCACGCCAGAAGGACTCGACCTTCTAAAACGCTTTAAGGAAGACCAAGAGAATTGGCAAGAGGTGTAAAAAATCAAAAGACTAAAAGGTTAAAAATTATACTATTCTGTCATATCAGGTGTATGAATGACAAGATTCAAGTTGTTAATGTTTTTTACGTCAATTGTTTCAGTTTTAGATTTGCTTGGCTTGCTCTTATATAAAAAGTAGCACACGTCATGAAAGTTACAAGGGTTAAAGTATAATCCATAAATATTGTCAGATCCCTTTTCTGATATTTTGGAATTTCTTGCTTATCCCAGTCTTTTCAGTGATTTGGCTCAGTAATCTTAGCGTCAAGTTCTTTTTAGTTTTGAAAGATTATCCGTGAATTTCTTGCTTATTTATGATAAAATGGGAGTATCGCAAAAAATGACTCATCGTATTCAATTTTGAGTAAATCTAGGAGGATCCCATGTCAACAGAACATATGGAAGAACTAAATGACCAGCAGATCGTTCGCCGTGAAAAAATGGCTGCGCTCCGTGAACAAGGAATCGATCCCTTTGGAAAACGCTTTGAACGCACTGCAAATTCACAAGAATTAAAAGATAAATTTGCTGACCTTGATAAAGAACAATTACATGATAAAAACGAAACAGCTACTATCGCAGGACGCTTGGTAACCAAACGTGGTAAAGGTAAAGTAGGTTTTGCCCACCTTCAAGACCGCGAAGGCCAAATCCAGATCTACGTTCGTAAGGATGCTGTCGGTGAAGAAAACTACGAAATCTTCAAAAAAGCAGACCTTGGTGACTTCCTTGGTGTCGAAGGCGAAGTGATGCGTACAGATATGGGAGAACTCTCTATCAAGGCTACTCACATCACACACTTGTCTAAGGCTCTTCGTCCTCTACCAGAGAAATTCCATGGTTTGACAGACGTTGAAACAATTTACCGTAAACGTTACCTTGACTTGATTTCTAACCGTGAAAGCTTTGAACGCTTTGTCACTCGTTCAAAAATCATCTCTGAAATCCGTCGTTACCTTGACCAAAAAGGTTTCCTTGAAGTGGAAACACCTGTTCTTCACAACGAAGCTGGTGGTGCCTCTGCCCGTCCATTTATCACCCACCACAATGCCCAAAACATTGACATGGTGCTTCGTATCGCGACTGAGCTTCACTTGAAACGCCTTATCGTGGGTGGTATGGAACGCGTCTATGAAATTGGCCGTATCTTCCGTAACGAAGGAATGGATGCTACTCACAACCCTGAGTTTACTTCTATCGAAGTCTACCAAGCTTATGCTGACTTCCAAGATATCATGGATTTGACGGAAGGCATTATCCAACATGCTGCTAAATCAGTTAAGGGCGACGGTCCAGTCAACTACCAAGGAACTGAAATAAAAATCAACGAACCATTTAAACGTGTTCACATGGTGGATGCTATCAAAGAAATTACTGGTGTCGATTTCTGGCAAGACATGACTTTGGAAGAAGCTAAAGCTATCGCTGCTGAGAAAAAAGTTCCTGTTGAGAAACACTATACTGAGGTTGGTCACATCATCAATGCCTTTTTTGAAGAGTTTGTTGAAGAAACTTTAATCCAACCAACCTTTGTCTATGGACATCCAGTAGCTGTATCTCCACTGGCTAAGAAAAATCCTGAAGACCAACGCTTTACTGACCGTTTCGAGCTCTTCATCATGACTAAGGAGTACGGTAATGCCTTTACTGAGCTCAACGACCCAATCGATCAGCTTAGCCGTTTTGAAGCCCAAGCTAAAGCTAAAGAACTTGGTGACGATGAAGCGACAGGTATCGACTACGACTACATCGAAGCCCTTGAATATGGTATGCCACCAACAGGTGGTTTGGGAATCGGTATCGACCGTCTCTGCATGCTCCTCACGGATACAACTACTATCCGTGATGTATTGCTCTTCCCAACAATGAAATAAGCTCTTATCCTCTGGTACTTGCCAGGGGATTTTTGGCTCTTTGTCAACTGTAGTGGGTTGAAGTCAGCTAATATCTAGAAAGGACACATTTCGTCCTTTCTTTTTTGGCTCTTTGTCAACTGTAGTGGGTTGAAGTCAGCTAAGCTCGAGAAAGGACACATTTCGTCCTTTCTTTTTTGATGTTCAGAGCGATAAAAATCCGTTTTTTGAAGTTTTCAAAGTTCCGAAAACCAAAGGCGTTGCGTTTGATGAGTTTGATGAGATTATTCGTTGCTTCTAATTTGGCGTTAGAATAGTGTAGTTGAAGGGCGTTGACAATCTTCTCTTTATCTTTGAGGAAGGTTTTAAAGAAAGTCTGAAAAAGAGGATGAACCTGCTTAAGATTGTCTTCAATAAGTCCGAAAAATCTGTCAGGCTCCTTATTCTGAAAGTGAAAAATCAAGAGCTGGTAGAAATCATAGTGGTGTTTCAAGTCTTCTGAATAGCTCAAAAGTCTATCTAGAATTGTTTTTATTATGGCTTCAAG
>NZ_VMML01000005.1:0-874 GCF_013277175.1 Streptococcus sp. 3167
ATAGGGAAGTCGCTTAGCTTTAATCCGCCATAGCTCAGTTGGTAGTAGCGCATGACTGTTAATCATGATGTCGTAGGTTCGAGTCCTACTGGCGGAGTAATTTAGTTAAGAGGTTTAGGCCTCTTTTTTTGTTATGTAATAATAATCTATCTCGTGTTATTAGAGGCGAGACATTTTTCGGCTCTTTGTCAACTGTAGTGGGTTGATGAAAAGCTAATCTCGAGAAAGGGCAAATTTCGTCATTTTTTTTGAAGTTTTTAAAGTTCCGAAAACCAAAGGCGTTGCGTTTGATAAGTTTGATGAGATTATTAGTGACTTCTAGTTTGGCGTTAGAATAGGCTAGTTTAAGGGCATTGACAATTTTCTCGTTATCAGCGTTCCAAACATTCAAAAATAGTTGGGACTTCCCTTAATAAATCTGTTACTTTCTTTTTCAAGATAGCCCAAGCTTGCTCAATAGGATTCAAATCTGGTGAATAAGGCGGTAGAGGTAAGAAAAAGTGTTTATTTTGGATGCAGAGTTCATCCAAAATGTTCTTGGGATAAAAACTAGCATTGTCCATGATAATAACATGAGGTGTCTTCAAAGCAGGCAGGAGTTGCGTTTTGAACCACTCCACAAAGAAATCGCTTGTCATGCTGTTCTTGTAAATCATGGGAGCTATAAACTCTCTGTCTACTTGTCCTGCAACAATTGAAGTTCGCTCAAAACGACGTCCGCTAATCTTTTCATAGACTTTCTCCCCTTTAGGAGCCCCTGCATAAGGACGATAGAGGTAGCGGTCGATTCCTGTCTCATCAATGTATACGATTGGTAAATCGTTTAGGTTATCCAAAATATCAAGAAACTCAGATACTTTCTCTGGGTCTTGTT
>NZ_VMML01000005.1:945-7161 GCF_013277175.1 Streptococcus sp. 3167
CGTAAAAAAGCATCTGGATGAGACTCTACAAAGGCTTTCAATTCCTCTAAAGGAATCTTTCGGTTTTTGACGACTCGCTTTTTCATCTCTAAGTGTCCTTGTTCACGTAAGTTCTTTTTCCATGTGAAGAGAGTTCTGACGCCGACATCAAAAACCTTGGCTGCCTCGACATGGCTGTGCCCCTCTTTGATGTAATCTAATGCTCGCTGTTTAAAATCTGTACTATATGCCATAGCTTTATTATAGCATGCTTGTTTGAAACTAAGCAACTATACTATGCGTTTTTCTTATTTTAAGATTTTTACCTCAACTCTCTTTTAGTATTTAACGCAGTTAATAAGGTCTATAATAGTCTAATTTAGGTAGTAAATTTGTTCCTATTCTGTCAACTTTTCCTATTTTTTATCTTATTGAGGTTGGTATTTGTACAATTCAGGAATTATTAATGATTAATTAAAATTTTTTGTTAGAATAAGTTCATAAAAAAGAAAAGGAGTATTTGATTATGTTACAAAAAATTTATGAGCAGATGGCGGATTTTTATAGAAATATTGAAGAAGAGTATGGTACTGTATTTGGTGATCATTTTGACTGGGAACATTTTCATTTTAAATTTTTAATTTATTATTTAGTGAGATATGGTATTGGGTGTCGTAGGGATTTTATCGTTTACCATTATCGTGTTGCTTATCGTTTGTATCTTGAAAAGATGATAATGAAACAAGGTTTTATTTCTTGTTGAGATAGTCTGAGTTAATTTCCGAACAAATTTACTTTTTTATGGAAAGATAATAATAAATAGCTGCTTATTTTTCTAAATCATTTTTTAATAGTTGGAAATAGCAAATCTTTCTATTGTTTCTTCTTGATAAAAAGGCGATTTTTTATTATAATAAATTGTAAGATATAATTGCAGGTGAGAGTCCTGCCATGTATGTGAGAAAGGAAGAGCCTGAGGGCTCAGACAAGATTATGACTTCAGTTGTTGTTGTAGGTACCCAATGGGGTGATGAAGGTAAAGGGAAGATTACAGACTTCCTTTCAGCGAATGCAGAAGTGATTGCACGTTACCAAGGTGGTGATAATGCTGGTCACACGATTGTGATTGACGGTAAGAAATTTAAGTTGCACTTGATTCCATCTGGGATTTTCTTCCCTGAAAAAATATCTGTCATTGGGAATGGTATGGTTGTAAATCCTAAATCTCTTGTAAAAGAGTTGAGCTATCTTCATGAGGAAGGTGTAACAACTGATAACTTGCGTATTTCTGATCGTGCGCATGTTATTTTGCCTTATCATATCGAGTTGGATCGCTTGCAAGAAGAAGCTAAGGGCGACAATAAGATTGGTACGACAATTAAGGGAATTGGTCCAGCTTATATGGACAAGGCTGCTCGTGTTGGAATTCGTATTGCAGATCTTTTAGATAAAGATATTTTCCGTGAGCGTTTAGAACGTAACCTTGCTGAAAAGAATCGTCTTTTTGAAAAATTGTATGACAGTAAAGAGATTGTTTTCGATGATATTTTTGAAGAATATTACGAATATGGTCAACAAATCAAGAAATACGTGATAGATACATCTGTTATCTTGAATGATGCGCTTGATAATGGCAAACGTGTGCTTTTTGAAGGTGCACAAGGTGTTATGCTAGATATCGACCAAGGTACTTATCCATTTGTTACGTCATCAAACCCTGTAGCTGGTGGTGTGACAATTGGTTCTGGTGTCGGTCCAAGCAAGATTGACAAGGTTGTAGGTGTATGTAAAGCTTATACGAGTCGTGTAGGAGATGGTCCTTTCCCAACTGAGTTGTTTGATGAAGTGGGAGAACGTATCCGTGAAGTGGGTCATGAGTATGGTACAACAACTGGTCGTCCACGTCGTGTAGGTTGGTTTGACTCAGTTGTGATGCGTCATAGCCGTCGTGTTTCTGGTATTACTAATCTTTCATTGAACTCTATCGATGTTTTGAGTGGTTTAGATACTGTGAAAATCTGTGTGGCCTATGATCTTGATGGTCAACGTATTGACTACTATCCAGCTAGTCTTGAGCAATTGAAGCGTTGCAAACCTATCTATGAAGAGTTGCCAGGTTGGTCAGAAGATATTACTGGAGTTCGTAATTTGGAGGATCTTCCTGAGAATGCGCGTAACTATGTTCGTCGTGTGAGTGAATTGGTTGGCGTTCGTATTTCTACTTTCTCAGTAGGTCCTGGTCGTGAACAAACAAATATTTTAGAAAGTGTTTGGTCCTAAGAGATTTTTAAGATTTGTTTAAGATAGGTCGGGTATACTATAGACAGTTACAAGAAGACCTCCTAACTTGTTGTAACAAATATCCTAAACTTTTCTTTTTCATAATAATCTCCCTATAGAGTCACCGCATTCGGTGGCTTTTTTTGTGTTGGGATTCATGATATAATAATAAAATCGATAAGTAGGAAAAGAGAAAAGAGATGTATTATACGCTTGAAGAAAAAGAAGTCTTTATGAGGGAGGCTTTGAGAGAAGCTGAGATTGCTCTTGAACACGATGAAATTCCAATTGGTTGTGTGATTGTCAAAGATGGGGAAATCATTGGTCGTGGGCATAATGCGCGTGAGGAATTACAGCGAGCGGTTATGCATGCGGAAATTATGGCTATAGAGGATGCGAACTTGAGTGAGGAGAGCTGGCGCTTGCTGGATTGCATACTTTTTGTGACCATTGAACCTTGTGTCATGTGTAGTGGGGCGATTGGGCTTGCCCGTATTCCAAATGTGGTCTATGGGGCTAAAAACCAGAAATTTGGCGCTGCTGGAAGTTTGTACGATATCTTGACAGATGAGCGTCTTAACCATCGTGTAGAGGTTGAAACGGGAATTTTGGAAGATGAATGCGCAGCTATTATGCAGGACTTTTTTAGAAATAGACGGAAAAAATAATTTTGCTTTTAAAATGAATAGGAATGTGATATAATAAATAGTGGAGCAACAGTTCTGCGTGAAGCGGGTCAGGGGAGGAATCCAGCAGCCCTAAGCGATTTGAATTGTGTGCTCTTTTTTTCGTGCTTTTTCCGAATAAATAAGATAGAATAATCTAGAATAAATGATAATAGAAAAGAGAAGATGATGAAAATTCGTGGTTTTGAATTGGTTTCTACTTTTACAGATGAAAATTTATTGCCCAAGCGTGAGACAGCGCATGCGGCTGGTTATGACTTAAAGGTTGCTGTGCGTACAGTTATAGCTCCAGGAGAGATTGTCTTGGTTCCGACAGGGGTTAAGGCTTATATGCAGCCGACTGAGGTTCTTTACCTTTATGATCGCTCTTCAAATCCTCGTAAGAAGGGCTTGGTCTTGATTAACTCAGTTGGGGTCATTGATGGGGACTATTATGGAAATCCTGGGAATGAAGGGCATATTTTTGCACAGATGAAGAATATCACAGACCAAGAGGTTGTTCTTGAAGTTGGAGAACGTGTTGTCCAGGCTGTCTTTGCTCCTTTCTTAATTGCAGATGGAGATGCAGCTGATGGTGTGCGAACTGGTGGTTTTGGATCAACTGGACACTAAGATGAAGATTATCTTTATACGTCACGGGGAGCCAGATTACCGTGAGTTAGAGGAGCGTTCTTATACGGGATTTGGGATAGATTTGGCGCCCTTGTCTGAGAAGGGACGGCAGCAGGCCCATAAATTGAGCACCAATCCTTTACTCCCTTCAGCTGAAATAATCGTATCTTCTGCAGTCACAAGAGCTTTAGAAACGGCTTCTTATGTGGTTTATGCTACGGGTCTTCCTTTAAGAGTAGAGCCTTTATTACATGAATGGCAGGTCTATGAAAGTGGCACAGATAATTTTGAAAAAGCTCGTACTATGTTTCTAGAAAATAAGGGGGAGTTACTTCCTAATAGTCCTATTCAATATGAGACAGCTACGGAGATGAAGTCTCGTTTTCTAGAATGCATGGCTAAGTATCGAGATTACCAGACCGTGATAGTGGTAACTCACAACATGCTCATGCGTCAGTTTGTGCCAAATGAGAAGATTGATTTTTGCCAAGTGGTTGAGTGTGAATTAGAGATATAGAAAGAGGTTTATCATCGCAAAGAAAAAAGCGACATTTGTATGTCAAAATTGTGGGTATAATTCACCTAAATATCTGGGGCGTTGCCCCAACTGTGGGTCTTGGTCTTCTTTTGTAGAAGAGATTGAGGTTGCCGAGGTCAAAAATGCGCGTGTGTCTTTAACAGGTGAGAAAACCAAGCCCATGAAACTGGCTGAAGTGACCTCCATCAATGTCAATCGAACCAAGACAGAGATGGAGGAATTCAACCGTGTACTTGGAGGAGGAGTGGTACCAGGAAGTCTCGTCCTTATAGGTGGGGATCCTGGGATTGGAAAATCAACCCTTCTCCTACAAGTCTCAACCCAGTTGTCTCAAGTGGGGACTGTTCTCTACGTCAGTGGGGAGGAGTCTGCCCAGCAGATTAAGCTACGAGCAGAGCGCTTGGGAGATATTGATAGTGAGTTTTATCTCTATGCAGAGACCAATATGCAGAGTGTTCGAGCAGAGGTAGAGAGAATCCAGCCAGACTTTCTCATCATCGACTCTATCCAGACCATTATGTCTCCTGAGATTTCAGGGGTGCAAGGATCTGTTTCTCAGGTGCGTGAGGTGACCGCTGAACTTATGCAGCTGGCTAAAACCAACAATATTGCCATCTTTATCGTAGGACATGTGACCAAGGAGGGCACTCTGGCTGGGCCGAGAATGCTGGAGCATATGGTGGATACGGTGCTTTACTTTGAAGGGGAACGCCACCATACCTTCCGTATTTTAAGAGCGGTCAAAAACCGTTTTGGTTCTACCAATGAAATTGGGATTTTTGAGATGCAGTCGGGTGGTTTGGTTGAGGTACTCAATCCGAGTCAAGTTTTCCTAGAAGAGCGTTTGGATGGAGCAACTGGTTCATCAATCGTTGTGACCATGGAAGGGACGCGTCCTATTCTTGCAGAAGTGCAGGCCTTGGTAACACCGACCATGTTTGGAAATGCCAAGCGTACGACGACAGGACTTGATTTTAATCGTGCTAGTCTGATTATGGCCGTTTTGGAAAAACGGGCAGGGCTTCTCTTGCAAAATCAGGATGCCTATCTCAAATCTGCTGGCGGTGTCAAATTGGATGAACCTGCGATAGACTTGGCTGTTGCAGTTGCTATTGCTTCGAGCTATAAAGACAAGCCAACTAATCCTCAGGAATGTTTTGTAGGAGAACTTGGTTTGACAGGAGAGATTCGGCGCGTGAATCGTATTGAGCAACGCATCAACGAAGCTGCTAAACTGGGCTTTACTAAGATTTATGTACCTAAGAATTCCTTGACAGGAATCACTCTGCCTAAGGAAATTCAGGTCATTGGCGTGACAACGATTCAGGAAGTTTTGAAAAAGGTCTTTGCATAATCCGTGACAAATTCTCTTAAAAATGATAAGATAGGAGAAATATTTGACTATCAAATTTTCAAGGAGGGAATCGTGTCGTATTTTGAACAGTTTATGCAAGCTAATCAGGCTTATGTTGCCTTACATGGGCAGTTAAATCTGCCACTTAAACCCAAAACAAGAGTAGCTATTGTGACCTGTATGGACTCTCGTCTGCACGTTGCGCAAGCTCTGGGCTTGGCACTTGGGGATGCTCATATCTTGCGGAATGCAGGTGGTCGAGTGACTGAAGACATGATTCGTTCGCTAGTTATTTCCCAGCAACAAATGGGGACAAGAGAGATTGTGGTATTGCACCATACAGACTGTGGTGCTCAGACCTTTGAAAATGAACCTTTTCAGGAGTATTTAAAAGAGGAATTAGGTGTAGATGTGTCAGACCAGGACTTCTTGCCCTTCCAAGATATAGAAGAGAGTGTACGCGAGGATATGCAACTGCTTATCGAGTCTCCCCTAATACCAGACGATGTCACTATCTTTGGTGCCATTTACAATGTTGATACAGGAAGTATGACAGTCGTAGAATTATAAATACTTCATTTAGAAAGAAAGTGTATGAAGAAAAGCAGTATTTTATTTATTTTTATCTTATTGCTATGTATTGGTTTACAGTCATAACCACCCGTGAAAACGGGTGGCTTGTACACCGGCTATAAGCCGTTTCTCTCCAGCGGCGTCTAAAGACGCTCGCTGAACTTCGTTCAGGTCATGCTATATTACTTGACTAA
>NZ_VMML01000050.1:0-16793 GCF_013277175.1 Streptococcus sp. 3167
AACAGAATCCAGCCCAATCCGCTTGGCTTCCTGAGCAAGAGAGCTACTTGCGCCAGCTTGTCTCAAAGCTTCCTCAGCCTTGCGCCTTGATTCTCGTAAAGGTTCATCATGAAAGCTATTGAAACGCTGATTGATAGTGTCAGACACTTCTTGCTTGACTTCTTCCGCCTTAGCCTTGGCAAGTTCGATGGCATCCGTGATAGCTTTCTCACGCTTGTCAAACTCAGCGTCAAAGGCACGGTCAGCGTTGGCGATTTCCTTTTTCAAACGTTCTTCAAAAATCTGATGCAGATTTCGGCTTTCATTCAAAACGGCATCATTTACAATCCCACCGATCGCATTTGCAAGACTGGACTGGAAGGTCCCAAAACCTATTGATTTTAGACGTTTTGCCATTGGCGAATAGGTATATTTGGTGATTTTCTTACGAACATCAAGACCGTACCACTCATGGTAGATACTGACCACATCAAACATCTGCACCGCAACATCACTCTGACCGACAACCGAGATTTCAAGGTTATCTTCTAGCATGTCGCACATACTTGTCCGAAAATACTGCTTACCATATGCAATCAAGCTAGCCTCATCTGTCACGTCTTGGTCATTGACCTCCACGACATCTTCATAGATTTGGCTGTAGTTCCCAAGTAAGGGGCTGTCAATCACCACCATATAATCATGGTCAACCGCATTTTCTCCCTCGCCCTTAACAGTCGTTTTAAAGGTTATCCGAGTTTTTAAAGACTTCGTTGAGGTCTTGTGCTGGTAGCTGGACAAGTTTTTCTTGTACATAAAAAGCGATTCATTTTCAGAACCGCCATTTTTTAACAAGCGTAAGTTGTAACCGTTTCGCACCATATCTCCGCCCCACTGACCTAGGATAGAATGCTTGTCTTTGGCCAAGACCTCCATGGCATTCTTGTCCTTGATATTGAGCGTATGCCTATCATCAATATCAGAGAAGAAAGAAAAAGGATTGGCTCTGGTAATACTACCAGCAAAAGCACTCAACACCCTTGTCCCACTGACACGGTCAACCTCGATAGAGCTAACGATGTAATTATTTAACAAACTGATAACCTGATTGGCATAGACTTGAATATATCCTTGTTGCTTTTCAACCTCAAAAATATAAAAATCCTGCTCACCATGCAGATCATCTGCAGTCAGAAAGGTTTCCTCTTTCAGCAATTCCCACTTGGGATCCGATGTAGGAAAGCGAAAGGTCAGTTGATAGGTATTGTTCCCAAAATGGACAATTTCATCATTGTAGGCCTCGTTTAAAGGCCTATTTCCCTCTGTAAGATAAATCATAAAATATACCTCCAATTCGGCCGAACTGTGACCTTACGAACCGCACCAGTAAAGACCAGACCGTTATTGCCAACAGCCAATTCAAAGAAGCCTCCACGCTTTCGTAGCGTATTTTGAACCGCGCCATCTGCATTGTAAATATTCTGTTTCTTATGCCTACAATCAATGGTCACTTTTCGTCTAATGGTCAAGTGCATGGTTGTCCGTCCGATAGTCAAAGAAATATCGCCATCCCCTTCAATCTCAATCACAGGCTCACTATAGACAGAGCCTGGATTGTTGACATTACCGCTTGCGGTAAAAATAAGAGGAGCAAGATTTTTCTGATAGCGGAACGGTTGCATACTCAGCTTAAGCTCTAGCTTCCAGGCATGCATCCCATGAGGGCTATAGGTTGCACCAATAAAATCCGCATAAAAGACAGAACCCAACTGGTAGCTAAACTCCAGCACATTGTCCTTAGGCTGAAATTTCTCCACGATAGTCGAAACATCCAGTAACTTAGGAATATAGAACGAAAAAGTCCGTTCATAACTCTCATAGCCACCATCCAGCACTCGATAACTTCCGTTTGCTCCGTAGAGGTTAGCATCTTCAGCCACCCTAGGCTTAGCAGCCTCTACCTGACCAAAATCCGTCACCACGCAGTGAGGGATAGTTGATGTATTGAAACCATTGATAATCATGTAAAACATTACATTCCCTCCCTAGCATAAATCGCACCTTGACGTTGGTAGACGCTCATTGAAATTTTATCAGCGTCCAGGTAAGTATCTGACGGCTTTTCAAGGATAGCGGTAAGGATCTTCTCCATACTTGCTCTCAGAATCGCTATCTCAGACACGACTTTATCGCTGTCTTTACTATTTGTATCTCCTTTTGTTTGCACCACTATTTTAGCTTGTGCTTCTTCCATCTCACGAAGGAATTTAGCATCACTCGGAATGCCAACTCCTGCAGCATATTTAGGAACCCCCATCTCACGCATCAAGCGTTTGGTCTTATCCGCCCGCAAAACTTTAGCCCCTTTAGGAAGAGGAAGAAGAACATCCCTCCCCTCAGGAATGAAGCTCCTACCATCTGGAAGAGTAACCAATTCCTTGTAGGTACTATTGCGTTGGTCATTGACCATAGCAAGACCACCAGGGTGATAGTTGGTACCGTGGGCATGCCGACTAGCAAAAACATTGGTAAAGAAATCACCAGTTACCCTAGTAATCCAAGACCTAATGCCTGCAAGCACGCCAGAAGCATTATCTCGAGCGCTGATTGTAACCGTTTTGTCTTGAATGCTATTAACGACGCTTTTGACCTCGCTGACAGTACTGGAAGTGCTATTTTTAGCAAGGATATCTACTGGATTATGTTGCTTAATCGCATTAATAGCCGCACTCGTCTCATTTCTAACGCCTGCAGTCTGATCTTTCGCAAGTAAATCAATTGGTTTTTCCTGTTTCGGAGAGTTCACACTCGCTTTTGCACTAGCAACTGCTTCACTAGTATTGTCAATAGCATTTAATGACTTATTCTCTGGATTAGATAGATTCCAAGCCATGATTTTATCGATTGACAATTGCCCGTTGTTCAAAACATTTGTAGGATCTAGTTTCAAATCTTTTGTAAATGGAGTAGTTGCATTCCAAGTTGTTAGCGTGTCAGTCGAACGCGCAACAGCCTTTCTGAAATTCTCATCCGTAGCCAGCAACTCTTTCTGCTTAGGAGTCAAGGCATCATAGTTATAGAGCGCTTTGGAAGCTTCCTCAGCCTTATTCATCACATCTGTATTTTCCAAAAGCAGTTGCTTGACTTCAGCAGGCATACTGTTCCAGATTCTAAGATGGTTTTCACTATCAAAGATAGCTTGCAGTCCTGCTTGATTTTGGACAATCAACTGTTTTTCTTCCAGTGTCATGGTTGACCACTTACCAGACTCAACGAGAGCTTCAGCAATCGTTACCCGAGCATTTGAGTTGATATTCGCATTTTTAACAATAAATTGCAATTGCTCCCA
The DNA here is from genome assembly GCF_013277175.1 of Streptococcus sp. 3167. NCBI lineage: Bacteria > Bacillati > Bacillota > Bacilli > Lactobacillales > Streptococcaceae > Streptococcus > Streptococcus sp. 3167. Next base: position 3,329 of record NZ_VMML01000050.1, read on the forward strand.
ACCCTCAGCAGATTTAGTCGCTTCCCCAATCACTTCTTTTACGTTTGATTTAATGACAAAATTGTTGTTTTCATCAATGTTTCCGACGAGCAAAGACCAAGCATCATTCGCTTCTCTCGTTTCCTTGCTCATTTCGCTAGTGTATTTAGCAAGAATGCTATGGGAATCACCCATTTTTTGAGAAGCTTCTGCTGCCTTTTGACCGATTACTTCATAAGACAAACCATATTCTTCCAGAACCTTTTTAGCTTCTTCCCAGTAGTTCCAGCTTTGTCCAGTTCGAGCTTTTACCTTAGCGTCAAGGTTTTGCATAACCTGGTAATACTTAGTACCTAAGGCTTCCATGGTTTGCTGGTGGTTTGTTTCAAGTTCTTGAATTTTTTTATTGTAAGTTTCTTGATCGATACGTTTGGCATCTAAGAGTTGTTTCAATCCATCTTTTGAGGTTTTGTATAACTGATTTTCTTCATCCAGAGCCTTCTTCAAAACATCTCTTGTGTGCTTTAATTGCGTTTCATTTAAACTACCAATCTCTCCATTCAGAGCCTGAAGCGCAGCCTTTTGTTGTTCGCCAGATAATTCCATCATTTCGATTCTAGCTTTGATCATCTCTCTTTGGTTGTTTAAGACGATTTCTTTTTCTTCTTGAGAAAACTTGCTAGCGTCTCCATTATGACGTTTGTAGATTTCACTGACCTGATTAGCCATTGCATCGGTATTTGAAACAACTTGGTCATTTTTTACTTTCATTTTAGCGATTTCTTCATCGCTAAACCCCAACTTTTTAGCTAATTCTTCCATACGTTGATTAGCTTTTTCAGCACCTGCTGCTACCTCTTCATGAAGTTTTCGAAAAGCTTCAGAAACTTTTTCAGCATCACCAGCGTGGGTTCCAAAGTTGGCTACTGCTGTACTGGTATCATCTACCTTACTTTGGAAATCTCTTAACTCTTTCCTTGCAGTATCACTCAACTGAGACCCAAATTCCTCCGCCTTAATGCGAGCCTCGTCTTTCTTATGTCCTAGATAGACCAATCCTCCAGCTAGTAAAGCAGCACCACCCACCAGCAAACCAATAGGATTTGTCAAAGCCCCAATGGCTCCAGACAAGAGACTAGAACTAGATGCAGCAGCGCCAGCTCCTTCCGCTAAAACAGTAGCTTCGCTTCCTACCTTAGCAAGACCGAGACCACCTTGTAAAAGTCCTTTTAATTTACCAGCACGCTCTGTCAATTTAGCAAGACCGAGACCGCCCTTTAATAGTCCTTCTAATTTACCGGCATGTTTTATCAAAATACTAAGAGCCGTCGCCCCATTGCCTAGAAAGTTCAAGAAAGGGTAGCCCAGAGCCAAAAAACCACCAATACCAACCGCCAAGCTCTGTACGGCTGGAGGAGCCTTACTTAGCCAGTCGATAAATTGGTTCACCTTATCAATCACAGGAGTTAGTAATGGTAATAATTTCTGACCAATGTTAATCTGTAAAACTTCTAAACTAGATTTAAAACGTTCCACACCATTTTTAGAAGACTTAGATAATTCATTTGCTAAATCCTTGGTATAAGTTGTCGCCCCCTTGGTTTCGTTAGCAAGATTACGCAACGCATCTCCACCTTGGTCAACCAAGATATTCATCGCTGTCTGAGCTTCTGTACCAAAGGCTGTAGCAATCAAGGCCGATTTCTGAGCATCTGTCATCCCTTCCGTATTCTTTTTGATACGATCCAAAATATCAGGTAGCTTAATCGCGCCGCTACGAAATTCTTCTGCAGAAAAACCAAGCTTCTCCATTGCATTTGCATTTTGCTCTGATGGTTTCAGTAGCCTTGTTAAAGCTCCACGCAGAGCCGTACCAGCCTTTTCACCAGCAATACCATTGTTGGACAAAAGACCAACAGCAGCGGCAGTCTCTTCCAAGTTCATACCAACGTTTTTAGCAACGGGACCAACATACTCCATTGCAGCCCCCATATCAGCAAAACCAGCAGCCGTTTTATTGGCGACAAAGGTTAAGCTATTGGTTACTCGCTCTGTATCCTGAGTAGATAGCCCAAATTGTTGCAAAATATTCGTAGTGGCGTTCATAACCGTATTGAAGTCCTCACCAGACGCCTTAGCAGCGTCTAGGATAGCAGGCATGGCTTCGATTGTCTGATTGGCATCAAAACCTTTCTTGATAATTTCTTGCATCCCTTCATTGATAGATGCAGTAGAAATCCCATACTGTTTCGCCCAATTTTTTGAACTTTCACCCAGCTTTTGTGTGGTACTGTTCAGTTCATCCGCTGTTGGAATGGTATCAGCTAACAGAGATTTAGTTGTATTCATCTGGCTTTCAAAGTCAATAGCTTTCTTAGTAGAAAGCGTAAAACCAGCTAATAAAGCAGCAGACACAGGCTTCATTGCATCGCCCATAGCCCGCAATTTTTCTCCACCTTTAGCAAATTTTTCGCTCAAGGCATCTATCTTACCAGACCAACTATTTTCACGCCCCACATCTTGCAAAGCTTTTTCAACACCGCGTAGCTGACCTTCCATTACTGCCAACTTAGCATTCTCACGCTGAATATCAGCAGCAGCCTTGTCAAATTTAGCTGTCCCCGGTTCAAGTTTATCAAAACTTTTCTTCATCTCATCCAAAACTTTACGTTGTGAATCAATGGCTTGTCCTAAAGTCTTGTATTTTGCTTGAAGTAAGCTAGCATTTTTTTCATTGCCTTTTAAAGTACTGTCCAAAGAACGGACATTATTTTGAAAGTACTTTACAGCGTTTTTTGCACCAGTTAGAGTAGGACTGAACTTTGACACGTCCAACCCTAGCTCGATATACATCTGACCTAACGGCGTACCGCTTGCCATCTTGTTCTCCTTCCTAACTCCTCAGAGCAAAGAAAAAAGCCCTTACGGACTTTTCATCATTCTTTATAAAAATCATCCATTGCCATGTTCATAAAAGCCCAGATAAACATACCAAGAAATAGATAAGCATAGAGTGGCAGGGAAGCAAAGATAAAGGGTGATAGCAAGAGCATACCAAAGATATCTACAAAATTTGTACAAATACAATACAAGCCAAAAGCAAGATAAAGGATAAAAATGGTAAACCAAAACCAATATCTTCTACATGCTTTTTCTTTTCGAGACATTTCTTCCACCTCCCTTACATATCTCTATTATATTCCTAAGCCTTTGATTTGTAAAGTCTTGACCTAGAGACTTTCTAAAAAATCTGCCAAGTCAAACACTTCTTCTTGTTCACTCGTTTCCAGACTTCCCAAGACCCCCATCAAGTCCTCCCAACTCGTATCCATCACATCGCGAATGCTCATTCCATAAGGACCCTCTGTAACTTGCTTGACAAAACCATAAAAACGTTTGATCGCTTGCCCAGGTGCTAGCTCTTTTCCTTTGGGTCTACATCACCTACCAGATGAGCATAAATTGCTGTAAAAATAGAAATCACTTTCGCAAAATCTGTGTATTCTAGTAATTGTTCTACTGTCACATCATCAAACAAACTAGCAATAAATCCCAACTGCTTATCAAGCTTCTCTACCTCAGATAAATCACTTGTCAAGGATTCGTTCATGACCAAATAGTCACGATAATCACGAGTTGTGATTTCTTTGCTCTTTTTTAGGACATCTTCTCCCTTGTCATTTTTAATTGTAAATTGAACCTTAGCCATATACTTTCCTTTCTAAAAAAGTAAAAGAGAGCTTTCGCCCTCCTTCTACCCCGCAGCGGTTATGTTTAGTTGACCTTTCAATTTCTTCAACTTTTCAGCATCTGAACCATAAACAATAGCACCATAACGCCCCTTAGTTGCAACGTCTGAACTAGCTGTCGCAGTGAAATTCACACTAGTAGTAGCTAACTCATTCGCCTTATCCTTGAGCGTTTCAAAATCAATAGCATCCATAGAAAGCTGACCTTTATAAAAACCATAGTAAACAGGTTCCCCATCAGCAGTATTACTTTCAATGAGAATGGAAACATTCTTGGCAACTGTGTCTGCACCGAAGTAATAGATACCATCATCATCGCCATACCCCAAAGCATTCGTATATAAAGCTAATGGGACATCAAGCAAGCCCATCTCTACCTTAACATCACCGACTCCTCGATTGGAGACGTGATAAGCCACATTACTACCATAAGTCTTTACAGGGTCACTAGATAATCCAGTTACTCTAGCGGTCTGTGTAGCCCCTTCATTATCTTTACCTTCTAGCGTGAAGAGGTTCTGTCCAACCGTTGGAGTCTGTCCATCATGCACACGAATGGTGACTGATTTAAGTCCGATAAGTGCAGTTCCTTTTACTGTCATTTCTTTTTCCTTCTTTCTAGTATTTCTCATATAGAGCGCTCATACCACGATAAGTCCGAACGTCTACATAGCGCTTAATATCAGGAATCCATTGTTCCAAACCACCTTCAGTCTGATAAAATCCCTGTTCTTCCATTATTTTTTCAATTCTTCCTTGGAGTTCTTTACACTCCACTCGATTAGTAGACTCTACATTGATTTGATAGAGAAAAGTCTTAGCCAAACTAGTATTACTACCGTGAGCCGTCTGCATTGGAGGCCCTACAGGGATAATGACAATACTGGTCTCGCCATCTCCCAAGCTCTCAGGACGCTCAAAAGACTTGATACTAATACCAGATAAAGACTCATCCTCTTCCAAAGCATCGTAGAGTTCAGTTAATTTGTCTTTAATCATTACAAAAACTCCTGTTTTAACTTCATGCCGACTTTAGACTTAAAGACCGGCTTACTCGCTTCAAAAAAGCGGCGCATGACTCCGAAACCACGAGGATGCCCATTCTTTGCATAGCCAAATTCATTTAAGTGAATAATAGTCCAACGAGGACTTTTAAAACCTAATTTAACCATTGGAACTCCGCTGGATGTACCAGTCACATTCCCATGAACGACCGCACCAACCGTCTTCCCAGTGTCAGCGTACACCGCCATAGCCCGTTTGAAAGTTGGCTCAAACTCCTCAACCGTCTCCTTCAAGGCTCTGTTGACCTTTCTACGAACTACCGGCTCTCCTAGTCGAGCCTCAATATTCCTCAAAATATCATCAAATCCTTTTAGATTAGCTCCACTAGACATCACGACCACCTCCGATAAGGACAATCAAAAAATCCCGATTAGCAAAATCAGGACGGACATCAATGATTTGCCATTTCTTACCAACTAGACGGATATCCCCCACTTCGACAAAATGCCGATTTTCAGGCTGATAATCTGTCAGAGGGTCACGAATCTTCAAAGTCATCTTAGCTTTCATCGCTTTTCCAGTTGCAATCTCAACGTCTTTCATACTTGGAGAATAAGTTTGCCCCATCGTATAAAAAGCCTTCTCGTAACTCACATCACGACCATCAACCCCTTTTTTTATTTTAGAGGTATAGAAAGTCAGGGGAGTTCTCAGGTCTCCATTTTGAGACTCAGGCTTTTTGTAACGATAGCTTGGTCCCTCACTCCTCTTCATTTACACTCACTACTTCCTTAGAGCTACGACTTCTGGACGACTTTTCCAACTCGACATAGTCAGGTAAATGTTCCTTTAGCTCAGCAAATCGTTCTTCTGTCGCTTCAAACCTTTCTCCGACTTGCCTAAGGACTCCCTCCTTGAGGTCATAAAACTCTTTTAATACCTTAATCATCACTATCCTCCATTTCTATCTTATCTAACGATAATGCTAAAATATCCGCTTTGAAATTTTCGTAAAAAAATTCAACTTGGTCATTATAGACATAGCGAGCACGTTCTAAGATAAGTTCCCTTATTTGATGATCGTGTATATTCCCACTTCCTACCAAGCGGGTAATAACCATTTGAGAACTTTCTAACATCCGTGAGAGATTCGCATCTTCTCCGCTATGAAAAATTCTCATCCGCTCCTTAAAAGGATCAAGGAGGGAATGAAGTTTAGCTTCAATCTCCATCCTTCGTCACCTTTTATTTTGCAATACTCAGTGTCCACACAGCAGCAGTCTTTTCATCATGCGCTTTACCATAAGCAAATTGCTTAGCAGTGTAGAGATTCAAGTCTTCTAAAGCATAGGTTTCGGTAAATCGTCCAAACTCAATCCCACCACCTACAAAGGCATCGTAGCGACCTTTGACAAACGTCGTCACCTTACCAGAAGTTTGAGCAACCGACTCAACCAAGATGAGGTTATAAGGCATAGCTGTTACATATACACCCTGAGCATTGAGAGACGTATATTGCTTCTTCACATCCCAGGCATCTACAGGGTTCACTACCATAACCAAATTACCTTCTACTGCAACAGGAGTGGTATTGTCAGCTTTTGTAGAATGGTATTTATAAACCTCCGTCAACTCTTTTACCACGGTAGCAGAGTCTGCGAAAGTCAATGGTTTTTTCTGAGCCTGTTTTTCAGCATAGGTTACTTTTTCACTTTCTGCAGTCCCTGTAAGAGTACGAGACAACCCGATAGGCTTGTTGTCCCCATCACCATTTAAATAACCAGCTTCAAGAGCAGCTGCAAAGGCCTCTGTAATTTGAATGGATACGTAAGACTGTAGCCAAGCAGGACCAAACTTTTCAGAGTCTTTAGGGATTACAACAAAAGCAGTCAATTTAGACTGAATCGCTTCTTCTTCAGCAAATTCTTGTTTCAATTGTCCTTGAATTTCAGCATTGATTTTACCCCAAACCGCTTGACCTGTACGACTAGACTTGAGGAATTTCAAACGAATACCAGCATTACGCAAGCCGATGTGTTGAAGAAGTGGACGGGCTGCCACCATATCCTCAAAAATCCGGTCAATTGTTTCCTGAGGGAACAATTTCTCAATTCCTTTGGGAGGAAGTTTCTCAATGTTGTTGAAAAATTCGCGAGCTTCAGCAGTCAAGTGCGCATCGTATGGATTCATAGTTGCGATTTCTTTACGAGCAGCTTCTCGAGCATCATCTTGCAACTTATCTGTCAATGCCTCAATCATCTCGTTATAGAGCTTATTTTGCTCCTCCATAGGAGCACCAGTTTCTACTGCATTCATAAAGTTCTGACGAGCAGTTGTAAATTCATTACCAAGTTTCATCATTGTTTTTTATTTCCTTTCTTAAAATGGGAAACGACCCAACCCCACAGGTTCAGCCGTCTTGTCTTCTTTTTTCTTATCTTCTGGGATAGGTAAACTGTTATTCAACCTATCACGAACCAAGTCCGCCAATAACTCCACATCTGGGGTCATCGCAGATCGGATTTTTTCGATAAAATCACGAGGAATCACAGGTGTCTGACTAGCTACCAAGACAGGATCTTCCTGACTTTCAAACATGACCTTATCTGCGAAGCCATGATTAACAGCAGAACGAGCATCAAACCACGTTTCACCCTCCATTAGATCCAGTAAATCATCTAATGCCTTACCAGTCTTATCAATATAGGCATATGCGATGGACTTATTAAACCCTTCTAACACACCAGCCTCATGCAAGAGCGCCTTATGGTCACCACGTACACCAGCAGATACATTATGGATCATGATTTGCGCTGTAGGACTAATTTCCACCTGATCACCAGCCATAGCGATAACACTCGCAGCACTAGCAGCAATCCCCACGATTTTCACCGTCACATGCCCCTGATAAGCACGCAATGCTGTATAGATTTCACTACCAGCATACACATCACCACCACCAGAATTGATGTGCACCTCCACATCTTCTCCCGTCGTCGGCAATACAATATCCTTAGGAGCAGTTGCATCCATGTCTATCCAATCATAAAACCAGCGGTCATCATTGGATACAATCGCTCCCTTAATCTGAATGATTGTCATCCTCATTTCCTCCTTTCTCTATTTCGTTTTCACCCTGATAGTTCTTAGTGATAAGGAAAGAATCCCCACCAGGAACAGCCTCAAGACCAAGTTCCAATCTCACCTCATTTCGAGTCATAGCCCCAGATGAGATGAGTTTATCTATGTTCTCAGCCAGAGCAAACTTATCCAGTCCCCCCTCACCAAAAATCACAAATTTTTTCTGATTAGCGTATCCAGCCGAACTCACCATAGCATGGTTTAGAGCGTCACCCACTTTTTTAACCAGCGATTCATAACAATAACTGTTAAACATCTTCTGGCTATTAGACAAATCAGCCATATCTCCATGCATCAAAGCCGTCGGCAAACCTAATATATCTGCAACCTCGTCATCAAATTGACGTCTCAGTTTCTTCAACTCTTCAACTGATAGATTTGTAGTTCCTACCGTATTGGTCAACTCCGAATACTCCACACCATCCATTGTCGGTACAATGGCAACCGTCTTAGACGTAAAGGACTTAAAAAGATTGTCCGCATATCTCTGCAGTTTCTTTCTCTTATCCTCATCAAAAGTTCCATTCGCTTTTGTAGCCAGAACCCCACGAATCTGATTATTTCTAGCTAAGGCTTCCACCAGACGAGTATGTAGTTTTTCATAATCAGAAAACAAGTCAGATACATATTCTTGCAAGCGATTGTTATTATACTGAAGAAAGATGACATCACTCATAGCAAACTTCCTCTGAAATGTATAATCCCCGACAGACACCATCTCAAAGGTGTCATCATACAGAGCATAACGCCTACGAGTAAAAGCATCAGCTACCAGTAACTGCTTATCATCAGACAAAACAATGAGTACTTCGTTTTTCGTCAATAAGCGATAAATGACCTTCTGCCAGAACTCCGAGGCCGACTCATTCTTATTGGGACGCACATTTAAAATATAATCCCAGTCTGACGTCACATGATGATTCTCCACCATATACCGAAATTCCGACTTAGCAAAGATACGAGCCACAAACTCCGCCGACTTATCAATCGCTAAACTCTTTAACTGCAAACACCCCAACATTCGTTCCAACTCTTCAAAATCAAAACCAACATCAGGCGCATCACGCTTAAATAAATTTAAGAACCCCATGCTTCCCCTCCTTCCTATCCAATTACCAACCTACCACCCAAAATTTATTCTTAGATTAAAACTCCCAATCCTCTAACATATCGAGGAATTCCCCAACGTTCGACTCATGTACAAGCTCACGTTTGTATAGAGCAGCAATCAAGGCATGGAAACCATCCGTCTTTCTTCTGACGGGCTCTTTCTTCAAGAAACGCTTATTGCCATCCTTGTCCTCTTTGACGTAGGTATTATCCGTATACCAAATCATAGAATTATCATTCTCAAAGATAAATCGTTCATTAGCAAATCCGTCTTCAATGATTGGCGCAACCTTGGATTGAATCGCCCCAGGATTTCTCAAGAACTCATATTCAAAACCAGCCTCTTCCAAAAGAGGTTTTAACAAGTCCATTCTGAAACCATCTGCACATACAAGCTCAATCTGATAAAACTTACTCCATTCATTCAATTTTTCGACCAATAAACGAGGGTCAATACTAGGGCCGTCCACAATTGTAAATAAGCCTCTATCTGCCCATTCCTGAATAGGAGCTTTAAGTTTAAAAGCTTTCAAAAATGCTTTACGAGCAAATGAATGTTGTTTCCAGATAAACTCATCTCCGTTCTTAAACAACAAACCAACACTCGCAAAATCTCGAATGCTAGCATAGTCAAATCCTGCGACACAGGACTTACCCAACAAGTCAATACCAGGCGAACGTAAACAAGCAAGTAATCTTTCACGAGTCGTCACATCTTTCTCAAGGTCTGCTTCAGGAAGATTCATCCGTTTAGTCATGAACTCCTGACGACCAGACGGCTCCAGCTCAAGGTCATCATAGTCAGCCTTAGTTCTAGCAAGCAACCTCTTAGCGTAAGGCGTGCTTTCATCCAACATCGGATTTGCTTTCGGCCAATTCTTCATGTCATCCACCTCATCCGCACTATCAAGCTTGCAGATAAAAGGGAAGAGTCTGAAATCATCAACCTCTCCATTCAAGATTTGCATAGACTTCTCTATCAGCTTGTCATAGAACCCCTCGCGCACATACCCATTCGTACCGTTGTAGAAAGTCCTGACATGAGCAATCTTACCAAGACCAGACCTTTGAACCTTCACAGCCTTATCATTTTCAAATTGGTGAATCTCATCAAACTCAAGACAACCATCACGAGCAGAGTCCATAGTCTTCGGATTATTCGTCCGAAAAGAAAAGACCGAGTTGTTCGCTCGACCTGTGATAGACATTTTAGTCAGATAGAAATGGTCCTCAAGACCACGCCTTTGGATAGTCTCATAAACTTCCTCAAACGAAACCTTACCCTGTTTCTCAGAGTTAGCAGTGATAGTCACATCGTAATCTCTGATAGGGTAGATAGGGCTGATAAAAAACGATGACCTTGCTGACATAAAACCATTCTTACCACCCCCACGAGCAAGTGTGTATAGATACTCGTCAAAGTGTGGTTCCTCGTCTACCTTCCGAAAAAGAAAAATGAACGGTGTCAAGAAAAGTTGATACTTAGCCAGAGGGAAAAAATTCTTTTCCGCAAACCGAATGAACTTATCAATCAAGTCATTATCAAAATACAAATCATCACGAGGATAGATTTTCTCCTTGATGATTTTAAACAGCAACTTCCTTTCCTTGTTGACAACAACTTCTCCATTCTCGGCCATTTTGATGTAGTCATCAACCAGCGGATGAGAAATCATAACAGATCACTTCCAGACGTAGCTTTCTCGACAGGAGAATTTTCAACATCAAAATCAAACGACCGCTCAATAGCCAAAAGCTGATTACTGGTTGTGTTGATTTCCTTGATGAGAGAATTCGCTTTTTGGAATCTTTGTTGTCCATTGTGAACAGTGATGACCAGTCCGTCTTCATGAAGTTTAGCTTTCAGCTCATAAAGCAGCCGGACAAGATAAAGATAGCGATTGACTTTTTCATACTGAATCGCATCCTTTTTTCTAGGACTGAAATAGCCAATTTTAGAAAGTAGCTGATTTTCTAATTCTTTTATATTTTTTTCCGAGTATTCTTCCATTACCCCCCACCCCCTTTAATTTTTTGTTAAAAATTTGGACAGTCGAGTGCAGACCGCTTACCGACATCTTTGAAAATTTCCGATTTTTTTGACCGGGGGGTGTTTAAGATTCGTTCACCTAACCCCACCATTCATCTTTTCGGAAATTTCTGTCATTCTTATCAAAACGATCATGCCTTTTATTATGACATGCCTTGCACAATGTTCGTAGGTTATCGATATCAAGCGCGAACTCTGGATAGAACTCTAGCTCCTTGATATGGTCAACTTCTAAATTAGTAGTCGTGACCTTGCCTTCATCCCTGCACCATACACATTCGTAATGATCTCGTTTAAGTGCTTGCCTTCTTATCGTTCTCCACTCACTGGAATTGTAAAATTGGTTTCGTTCTTCTCGAGTTGAAACTTCAATCATTGTTTAATATTCTTTGTTCATTATATCTTTCGTCAATAATTATCTTAAAGATACTTATTTTAAATTGCTGTTACTCTATATTTTCTAGCGTTCAATTAGACATATCTTATATTCTGTCTAATTCAAACAGTCGCCAAAAATCCTGACACAATAAGGATATACAGTAATCCACTAAATGAATTAGCGTTTGACTCGTTATGTCTAATTGGTTAACTACAATCCAAAATTTGACATCGCTTTGTCCTGTTGATCTTGACGAATACCTATATATCTTAAGGTAATAGCTGGTGATGAATGATTAAACAAACTCATCAACATTGCTATATCTTTTGTCTTTTTATAATAATGATATCCAAATGTCTTCCTCATTGAATGAGTTCCTATATTTTCAATACCACACTCAGATGCAGCAACTTTTAAAATCCAATCCACAGTCCTACGATCAAGTGGTTTATTTTTTCCGACTCTACTTTGAAATAAAAAATGATGATGAGGTTTATTTTGTATATACTCTCTAACCTCACGTTTGAGAGTTTTAGTCATTTTAATCTTTTTCTTCTTCCCAGTCTTTTGTTCTTTCAGTTTGATATACCAACCTTGAACATCCTTTACTCGAATTTTTAAAATGTCACCAACTCGCAAACCTGAATTGATACCAAAAAGAAATAAAATATAATTACGCTCATTCCATTCTCTCAGATAATCTTTCATAGCCTGTATATCATCTTTATCCCTGATTGGTTCTACAATATTCAAAACAAGTATCACCACCTTTCAAATAATCAAAAAAAGCCACTGGTCGTGGCATTGAATATGACAGTAGCTGGAATTGAACCAGCTGGTCTAGCAGTAAAACGCACGCTTGGTAAAAGTTTCAAGGAGACCCAAACAACCTGCTAACCTGTCCTTACTGTCTAAGAGGCCGAAACCTCTGTATTTTTAGGAGTCCTCATGACTGTTCGTTACCCAATCATTGGATAATACTATTTTAGCACCTTTTTTCGTTCCAATTCTCCCAAGATTTTCCCAGATTTTTCCCAAGATTTTCCCAGAAATCACTTGTAAACCAAAAGGTTGCTTGCTTGATAGGACTCTGCAAACTCTAATAGAGCTTTGTTTAATATCCGATAATACTCACTAGATGAGTAGCCTAGTTCTGAGTAGATGCTGTAGTCTTCCCTCCTTTTCTTCCTGCAATATCGTTCGATTAGGATACGTGTATATTCCATATCGGAAAGATTGTTGATTGCTTTAGCGATTAGTTCTAAATCCTGCTGAGCTGATACTCTACGCAAGACCATGCTTTCTACCTGCTTACTTGTCTGACCACTTGATGATTTTGGTTCAAGCGAGTAGGATATTGTTATTTTGGGGGCGTATTCTTCTCCAGCAATCCGTCTCAGACGACTGTATTTTTTTAGGACTTTGATAGCTTCCTTTCTGGTTTTCTTTTCATCGATGATATCCAATAACTCTATTTGCACACGAACTCCTCCTCATGATATAATAGTTATGCGAAACCATACCATGAGGAGTCAGCTGTGCTGGCTTTTTTCATGCCCTACTCCCGAGAATAATATCAGCAGGAAAAGCAAAGTAAGTACAGATATCTTCTACATTATAAATATTCGGTACACTTTCCTCCTTCTCCCATTTAGCAATCAGGTAGCGACTATAGCCTAGTTTAGCTGCTAACTTTTCTTGTGACAACTTCCTTTCCTTACGTTTTTGCTTTAGCAAGAAAGCAAACCTACTTGCTTGTCTTGGATTTAATTTATCATTCATCATCCACCTCAATCTTTATGACTGCCCTACCATTCGGATGGCGTTTTTGTGTAGATGCAAAAGTGTAATACTTCAACATCCTCTCGGCAATTCCTGTTTCTTTGCTGATTTCCGCAAGCGTCCCCATGGTAATAAAGGTGTCGCCTTCATACAATGCGTATTCACTCATGCTCCATCTCCTCAATCAGCCAATCAAGGTTCTTGCGTGCTTTCTTCAGGTCTTCCAGACCGTTTTTCTTTTGAAACCGTAACATATACTTGATTGCGTTG